>CACAFI010000032.1 GCA_902531755.1 uncultured Alphaproteobacteria bacterium | reverse complement strand
TCAGGCCAAATTTACATCAATCTGTATTTGTTATGATGCCAACTTTAATATTCTTGGTTATACCTCTGGTTTTTCTAGTAGCTTGTGGTGAAATAGACTTATCTTTTGCTTCAACATATGCACTTGCTGCTTATGCCTTCGCTCTGTTGGTTAAGGCTGGAGTAGATCCGGCAATTGCGATTTTAGCTGGAATTTTATCTGGAGCAGCTGTTGGAGCAGCTGTTGGAGCGTTAATAGTTTATGGTCGTTTATCATCTTTGGTCGCTTCACTTGGTGTTTTATTCCTTTTAAGGGGCCTGATCTTAGTTGCTACAAAGAGCAGGTCAATAACTATGATGGAGCTTGATGAGCATTGGATTTACCCAATCTTGGTCGGAAAAGTTTATGGATTTCCGATGCAGGTTTTCTGGGCCTCTTTATTTGTAATATTTTGCTATTATTTGTTTAATAAACATGTATTCGGAATTCATATTAAGCATGTTGGTGACAATTACGTTAGTGCTGAACAGATGGGTGTTAACGTTAAAGCAGTAAAAATAAAAGCTTTTATGTTTGTTGGGATAGGGGCGGCAATAGCAGGAATTTTTACTACCTTAATAACTTATACTTTTTTTCCTACTCAAGGATTTGGTTATCTGTTACTTGCGCTGGCAGCGGTCTTTGTAGGTGGTACCCCTTACTGGGGTGGATTAGGCACAATTGTTGGGGCAGTTTTCGGGGTAGGTGTGATTGCATATATGGAGATAGGTGTTATCGCGGTTGGTATGAGTGGAACCTGGCGCCAATTTTTCAATGGTCTTATTATTCTTCTTGCTTTATTAGGTCACCGATTGCATGGTGAAAGGGTAAGATAAGGCTAAAAAGACCATTTATAATCAATTATTATCAACAAGTTTTCAGTGTGGTATTAGGATAAAATGACAAAAATTGTTCTGATAGGTGCCGGTAGCACAATTTTTGGCTTGGGGACGATTAGTGACATTTTTAACTCTAGTACTTTGAATGATTCTACAGTAGTTTTATGCGACATAGATGGTAAAGCCCTTGCAAAAACAAAAAAGTTAGCTGATGAATATAAAAGCCAGTTATCGATAAACGTAACGATTGAGGCTACCACCGATAGAAAAGAAGCCCTTAAGGGCGCAAATTTTTGTATTATTTCCATAGAGGTCGGTGATAGGTTTAAATTATGGGAACAAGATTGGCAAATCCCGTTACAGTTTGGCTTTAAACAGATATATGGTGAAAACGGTGGTCCTGGAGGATTATTTCACTCTTTAAGAATTATACCTGAAGTATTAACTATTTGTGAAGATATCTCTACTACTTGCCCAGAAGCCTTTGTTTTTAATTATTCAAATCCCATGCAAAGGATTTGTCACGCCGTAAATACAAAATATCCTGATTTAAACTTTACTGGGCTTTGTCATGAAATCTACTCTATGAAACGACAACTACCGGAATTAATGGGAACAAGCTACTCAAATATTGAATTTAAAGCCGGGGGATTAAACCACTTAAGTGTTTTAACTGAAGTTAAATATGCTGATACCCAAAAAGATGGCTATCCTGTCATTCATAAAAATTTTGCCCGTTATTATCGAAATTATATCAATAGTTATGACGATTGGCACAAATCAAAACCTGGTGGAGAAAGAGGCGTTTTTTTTGAATTATATAAGCAATATCAATTATTACCGATAACTACGGATAGCCATCTAGGAGAGTACATTCAATGGGCGCATAGTGTTGCTGATCATGATGGAATACTTGAATTCTACAATAACTATAAAGCAAAGTGTATGTCTTCCGCACAAAATGTAACAAGTGTCTTAGAGATTTTTGATCCTAAAAAGGAGAAGTTAGAGAGAGTTGTGCCTATTATAGAAGCAATTATTGAAGATAGAGAGCTTATAGAGGCAGCTGTTAATATTCCTAACAGGAATTTTATTGACAAACTTCCCAACGATATCGTGGTAGAGGTGCCGGCTATAATAAATGGGAATGGAATTTCTGGAACGAAAATTGATCAATATCCGAGTGCTTTTGGCTTGTTGCTCAACAATCAGGTCGGTACTGTGAAATTAACTACAGAGGCCGTTATCAATAAATCTAGACACAGTGCTTATTTAGCGTTACTTACTGACCCTTTAGTAGATAATTATCAATTAGCAGAGAAATTATTAAATACCATGCTTGATATTCAAAGCACATACCTAGGTTATCTTTCATAAGGCTATTTATTGGTTTTGAAGATCGAATATGGTATTTGACCGGTGGAATTGATGAGAATAACTGTTTGGATTGGCTTAATCTACCAAATGTTACTTGTATTGGCGGTAGTTTAATTGCCTCTGATAAGCTTATTAGACATCAAAATTGGAGTGAGATTGAGAAAAGAGCCGTATGGGCCTCAAAATTGAAGAGTTAATTGAATCCTTTTTATTGAAATAATTTAAATTAGTTATTTTTCGTAATCAATTGATTATATTGAATAAACACTAAGTACAAATTATTATTAAAATAACATAATATATATTATGCGCCAAATTAGCTTTACTTAATTATATAGCTGTCATTAGTTTTACTAAATGTGTTCATTTACAATACACATCACTTATATTGCAAATAAATATGTGACGAAAGACAATTTCCTTTTCTTAGAAAACAACACCTTTTCTCAAGATAAAACATCCGAATGCCCTACTCTCTCCAGTTGATATTACTGCGAAGCAATTTTGAGAGTGTGAATAAAATTTCTGTCTTTCAATAGATATAATTTTGAAGTTATTTTTCCTGTTTAGCATAACTTTTTCTAAGATTTTCTTCACAGCAGTGTGAACATCGCCCTCTTCTTCAGGCATACCATCAATCTCCATTCTTGCTGCTCCATACTCAGAAAAATGATCAATAGGTAGTAATTTGCAAATATCATTTATAATTTCCGGAGCGTTTACACTTGGGATATATACTGGGTCTTTTATTTTACAGAATGCAGAAGTAGATGCTGCTGGAAAATTTGCATCTGCAATTACTAGTTCATCTCCATGGCCCATTTTGCTTAAAATGTACAAAAGATCCGGTGTCAATGTATTTGGAATTCTGTGAAGCATAAAAAATATCGGATTGTTAGTTGAGGTGACGCGTTAAGCCACCTCAACATTAAAAGTTTACTACCTCTTTGGTAGAGGCATCCAACCTGTCATAGCAACATCTGCATGCTGAAATTGTGGCATTTTTGCTCCAAGGTCATCCATATTCTTAATATCATTGTCATTAAGGAATTTTTGGGTGATTAGGGTCGGTGGAACAATAACACTTCGCCCTGGGTCACCACCAGTTAGCATTATCGCTAGAGATCTCACACAAACCTCACCTACCACTGCAGGATTTGTTGCAACCGTAGCAACCCAAGCGGAACCAGGCTCTCTCATTGCAGAGATATCGGCTGTTGAGACATCGGCTGAGTAAATATCAATCTGATCAGTAAGCCCAGCTTCGTCAACCGCGATCTTTACTCCCTTTGCAAACTCGTCATAAGGAGCAAACATAACGGTGATATCTCTGTTAGCCTGAAGAACAGATCTTGCTTGGTTGGCATTAGAATTCGCAATAGGATTATCTAATGTTCCAAATACTGCGGCTTCTTCGATGCCAGGATTAGCTGCTTTAATTTCCTGCCATGCTTTATCTCGACGATCAAGCGGTGCAATTCCAGGAACATATACATAACCTGCTTTAAAAGTATTACCATTATCCTTAATAGCCTGCTCTAAAGCCAATTTACCTAGCATATAATCAGACTGTTCGATCTGTGGAATTTTTGGATTTTCTACATTAACATCAAAAGCAACCACTTTTATTCCTGCATCCACTGCTCGTTGTGCAGCGGCCTGCATTGACTCGGTAAGACCATGTTGAATAATAATACCGTCAACTCCCAATGCTATGGCTTGATCTACCATATCAGCTTGAAGAGCTGCGTCTTGACGACTATCAAATACCCTAAGATCGACACCTAGAGCTTTTGCTTGCGTTTCTACACCGGACAAGTAGGCTTGAAAAAAATCTCCAGTGCTCAAATACCTTACTAGCGCTATCTTAACCTTGCTTGGATTATCAAGCGGTGCAGGCATAGCTGCAAACACCCCCGTAGTAACTAATGTTAGCATCATCACAGTCGCTAAAATTGATGATGTCAATTTTTTAAATAAATTCATAAATTCCTCCCATTTTAAATTTACTTATTATTAATGACCTCCTTGACGAGATCTTGAAGTTAGAGCAAATGTAAAAACTAGTGCAATTACAAGCACTCCACCTTTTACAAAGTCTTGCGTGTAATAAGGAGCATTCATCATTGTCAAACCTTGCAATAAGATCCCAACGAAAAGAGCACCTATTGCAGTGCCAAGCGCATTAGGTTTCGCAGCACCGAGAACCGCAAAGCCTATGAGTGCAGCAGCAACGCTGTCCAATAGCAAGTTATTTCCGGAAGCTATATCACCCCGACCTAATCTTGCAGCAAGAAGCAAGCCACCTATTGATGCCGTTACACCTGATATTACATAAGCAAGAACTTTATAAAAATTAGTATTAGTTCCAGAAAGAGCAGTAGCTCTTTCATTTGAACCAATGGCATACATCAAACGTCCATGACGAGTTAATTCAAGAAAAATCCAAATAAATAGCGCGACCAGAATAAATATAACAACTGGTACTGGGATCAATTTTTCTAAAAATAAGTCAAATCTGTGACGACCAATCCACAGAAAACTTTCAGGAAAAACGCCATCTGCTACCTCACCTGAAGGTAACCTCATGCCAGTAGCGATTGATCTTCCCTCTGTAGGAACTCGTTGCAATCCGATTAGCAAAAACATCATTCCCAATGTCGCAAGGAGATCAGGAACTTTCATTCTTACGATAAGAATACCGTTTATTAGCCCAACAAATGCACCCATAAGCAAACAAGCAATTATTGCGGTCAAGGCACTGGCTTCTAATATAACAAGAAAGTATGCGGACATCATAAGAGAAGAAGTGGCTACGGAGCCTATTGATAAATCAAAGCCATCAACTACGAGCGTGCAAGTTACGCCTAAAGCTAATATTCCTGTTATGGCTACTGATTGAAAAATGAATACCGCTGATCTTGGTCCTGCAAAGCCACTTGCAAAAATTGAGAAAAAAATAATTAACCCAACAAGAAGAACTAAAAAACCATATTTTATAATAAAAACATTTAAATCATTGGACATTTAATATTTACCTAAATATGTACAAACTTTAGTTTACATTGTTATTCTTTATTGACCACAGAGAATTTGAAAACTTAACGGCTTACAACTTAACCTCACTAGTAATCTCGGATAGCACTTTGTTTAAATTAATATTGTTATTCAAATGATCTCCTAAAATTGCCTTGTTATTCATTACAATTACTCTATCCGCAATTTCTAGAGCTTCGTCTAGTTCGGCAACAAACACAATTGTTCCCCTTCCCTTGGCAGTTTTTCTAATAAATGAACCTATGTCTCTCCTTGCTTGAATATCGACGCCTTGAAAAGGTTCGTCTAATATCAATAACTCGCTATCTTTAATCAACCACCTTCCAACCATTACTTTTTGTTGATTTCCACCAGAAAGAGTATCAATATCATCATCCTCAGATTGGCAGACTATACCTAATTCATCAATTTTTTTTCTTGCTACTTCTTTTAATCTAGAGAATCTTAATAGAGAGCCCACGCTATAATCGGATAAAAAAGGTAGAGAAATATTTTTTTCAATATTAAACGTTTTAATCACGCCATTGCTGGCTCTATCTTTTGAACACATATGCACACCATTTTTGATTGCTTCTTGGGTGCTTAATGGGTTGTAGTTTTTATTTCCAAGTTTAATTGATCCGGTTAGAGGGTTAGATGCTCCAAAGAGTATTGAAGCCAACTTGCTTTTACCACTTCCAATCAAGCCTGTTATAGCAACAACTTGGTTCTCAAATATCGATAGATTAATTGCTCTTGAACCTTTAGAAAGAACCAGGTTTTCAAGTTCAATTACCTTTTTACCCTTCTTAGGAATTTTAATTGATACATCTGTCATTTTATGGCCGAGCATTGCAGTAACTGCTCCCTCAAAATTCAATGGCTTTTTATCAAACACGCCAGAAATTGTACCATCTCTCATTGAAACAATACGATCAGCAATTCTTCTAATGTCAGACATTCTGTGTGAAATATACAAGATAGCAACGCCTTGAGATTTAAGAGTATCCAAAGTGGTAAATAGTCTTTCAGCTTCTTTCGCAGATAAAGATGATGTAGGTTCATCGAGAATTAATACCTTTGGATCTCTTGTCATAGCACGAGCAATCGCTATGAGTTGCCTGTCAGCAATACCTAGTTCACTCACTTGAGTTTTCATATTAATCTCTAGTTTCATATTTTGTGCAATTTTTCTAGCACGTTTTCTTAAGAGACTATCTTTCACAAAAAAACCAAATTCCTTTTGATTGAGCTGATCCAGCATTAAGTTAGAAGCAACGTCTAGGTCAGGGATAACTCCATCATTTATCGACTGATGAACTGTTACCACGCCTGTCCTAAAAGCGTCTGCAGGTTTTTCAGGTGTAAATGGACTGCCAAATAGACTTATTTTTCCAGAGTCAGGTTGATGGACGCCACACAGAATCTTTACAAGTGTTGATTTCCCTGCTCCATTTGCTCCCATTAATACAGTTATTTCGCCAGAATAAAGTTTTAGATCTATACCTTTTAAAACCTTATTGGGACCAAAGGCCTTTTCTAAATTATATATTTCACAGGCAATTTTATTCATAAATAGTATTACCTAACGTAAAAAATGATTCACATTTTAGATTATAGATGCTTTACTTTCTTTACAAATTTTAAATTTGTTCAAGCTAATATGGGAGAAGAAAAATGCCAGATAACTACCTTGCGTTAACACCCGAAAGTCTTCCTGAAAGGCTATGTAAAATAAAAGAAATTGCCGGGGAAGTGGGAGCAGATCCCAATTCCTGGGATGTTGCTGAGGTTGGAGACGGTAACCTTAATTTAGTTTTTATTGTTACAGGCGACCTTGGTAAGGTGATTGTAAAACAGGCTTTACCATATGTTCGTTTAGTAGGTGACAGTTGGCCGTTGACTCTTGAAAGAGCTTTTTTTGAATATAACGCATTAATAAGGCAAGAGGAGAGAGACCCAGGAGTGGTCCCTAAAGTTTTATACTTCGATAGTGCTCAAGGTCTAATAGCTATGGAATATCTTGAGAATCACAAAATTCTTAGGAATAAGCTAATCGATGGCGAGAAGGTTGATGGACTTTCAGAGGTATTAGGATTGCATTGTGCGAGAATTGCGTTCAAAGGATCCGATTTATATATGGAGACCAAAACCAAAAAAAGCGATGTATCTTTATTTGAAAAAAATATTGAACTAATGGCGATCACAGAAAACCTTGTTTTTACAGATCCGTATTTTACCGCTGAAATGAATAGTAATACAGAGGGATTAGAAAAAATAATTAATATTCTCAGAAACGATATTAAAATGAAAACTTGTGTTCAAAACATGCTTAGAAAATTCGCTTCTAATACAGAAACTATGTGCCATGGTGATTTACATTCTGGTTCAATTATGTGTACAAATAATCAAACCAGGGTGATTGACCCTGAATTCGCTTTTTATGGCCCTATGGGTTTTGACTTAGGTATGCTTTTAGCAAATTTTCTGATGGCTTACTTTAGCCAAGAGGGGCACAGAAAGAATTCAGAGCAATCAGATTACCAATCATGGATATGTACTATAATGAAAGAAACGGTTGAGCATTTTCAAGCTGAATTCAGTACATTATGGAATAGTGCGAGAAATGGAATATTATTTCCAAAAACTTTGTTTGAAGATCAAGGCCACTCATCATTATCGGCTTTAGAAAGCTTTTTAAACTCCATCTGGTCAGACGCCGTAGGATTTTGTGGAATAGAGATGCATCGTAGATGTTTATCTTTGGCTCATAATGCTGATTTTGAGTTAATAGAGGATACTAAACTGCGCGCAAAGTTGGAGGCTAGAAATCTTCTTATGGGAAGAGACTTAATTTTAGAGACTCAAAATATTGATACTGTCGAAAAATTAATAACGATGGCTCAAGACTATAATTCGAAGGATGTTTTATGAAGGTAAACAACAAACACTATAGATCTATTTGGTATGAAAAAGACTCAAACACTGTAAAAATAATCGATCAAAGAGAGTTGCCTTACGCATTTAAAGTAATCGATTTAGATAGTTTAGAGGATTTCAGAATTGCAATTAAGGATATGGCGGTAAGAGGCGCTCCACTTATTGGGGCCACAGCTGCTTTCGGCATTGCAAAACAAATGCAGAAGGACTGCACAGACGAAGCACTGTATAACGCCTGGGAAGTTCTTAACGCGACAAGACCAACGGCAATAAATCTAAGATGGGCTCTGAATCGATGTAAAGATTATTTGTTGCAAGTTTCCACTACTGATAGAGCAAAAAAAGCTATGGAGTTAGCTCTAGCGATCTCGGATGAAGATGTAGAAATAAATCGGAAAATTGGTGAGTTTGGAGTAGACATAATATCAAAAATTTCACTTAAGAAGAAAGGTGACCCCGTCAATATACTTACCCACTGCAATGCTGGTTGGCTGGCAACGGTTGATTGGGGTACTGCAACTAGTCCTATGTATCAGGCATATGATAAAGGGATTCCTGTTAAAATATGGGTAGATGAAACACGGCCAAGAAATCAAGGAGCACTTACTTCTTGGGAGCTAAATAGTCATGGCATTGATCATGAATACATCGTAGATAATACCGGTGGATTTCTAATGCAAACTGGTAGGGTTGATATGGTAATTGTAGGAACTGACCGAACTACAGCCAAAGGTGATGTTTGCAATAAAATTGGAACATATTTAAAAGCGTTGGCTGCAAAAGACAATGAAGTGCCATTTTATGTTGCCCTACCCTCCCCAACAATAGATTGGACGGTTTACGATGGGCTAAAAGAAATCCCGATAGAGAAAAGAAATGAAGAAGAAGTTTCTTATATAAAAGGAAACGATAAAAATAATCAGATAAACAGTGTTAAAGTAACACCTGAGGGAACCTTTGGATTTAATCCTGCCTTTGATATTACACCTTCCAGTTTGATTACTGGCTTAATTACGGAAAATGGTGTTTGCAATCCAAATATCCAAAAACTAGAAGATCTTTTTCCGAGTAAATAGAGGATAAAAAAATGTTTGTAAAAAATAATTATAATAGAACTGATGCGAATGGATGGAGAAGAAAAGCTGGGTCATTAGTTGCTGATAAAGATCTTGGGGAAAGAGTTTATACTTCAAGACTAATTGGTTTAGTTCCTGATCTCATTATGCACGGTGGTGGAAATACATCCGTTAAAGTGACTAGAAAGAATATTTTTGGGAAAGATGAAGAGATTCTTCATGTGAAGGGTTCAGGCTGGAACCTTGACACTATTGAAGCCCCAGGATTACCAGGCGTTCGTTTGAATCCACTACGAGAGTTTCGGAAGTTAAAAAAGATGACCGATGAGGATATGGTTAATATTCAGAGAAATAACCTTATTGATAGTGGCTCACCCAATCCATCTGTTGAAACATTACTTCATGCATTTTTGCCCCATAAATTCGTAGACCATACTCACTCTACACCATTTTTAATTTTGGCTAATCTACCACATGCAAAAAAGATCTGTAATGAAATATTTGGTAACTCTCTCGCTATAGTTCCATATATAATGCCTGGCTTTAAGTTAGCTAAAAAAGCTGTTGAAATATATGAAGAAAATCGATCTGTAAAGGGTATGCTTTTGTTAAATCACGGTCATTTTACCTTTGGAAAAACAGCTGAAGAAAGTTATCGGAGAGTTATTGAGCAAACAAATAAAGTGGCTACATTCTTTAGCTTAAAAAAAGAATTAGAACTTGGCAAAAGACTTCCAACAAAAAATTTATATATGGTCCCCAAAATAAGAGGTTTAATCGCAGACATAGCGTTAAAAGAAAACGATCCGATGCCAATAATTGATCTAAGAAATAGTAAACAAGTATTAAATTTCTTGAATAATAAAAATCTTACAAAGCTAGAAAACAGAGGAATGGCCTCCCCAGATCACGTAATCAGAACTAAAGGATCTCCGCTTCATATCAAAAATACAGCGGACTATCAAAATGAAAAGGCATTAAAGAAACATATTGAGGGTTTCTCTGATCGTTATATTAAATATTTTAACAGACAGTCGAAAAAGGCAGACGAAAAGAAATCAATTTTGACTGCAGACCCCAAACATGGTTGGTTACGTAGTATTGGGGTTATTGGAGTAGGCAAGAATGCTAAAGAAGCATCTGCCACAGCTGATTTGGCAGAACAAAATTTACATATTCGTATTATAAGTGAGAAATTTGGAGGGTTTTACCCTATTAAAGAAAAAGATATGTTCGATTGTGAGTATTGGTCGTTAGAACAAGCAAAATTAGGAAAGGGTAAACCCCCTGCTTTTGAAGGAAAAGTGGTCATTATTACAGGTGGAGCTGGAACAATTGGACTAGAAACAGCTAAAGCGTTTTCTCAATTAGGTGCAAATATCTTATTGGTTGATAATAATCAAAAGCTACTAGATATTGCATTATCAAAGCTGACACCGTGGGACAAATCATTCTGCTGTGATATTACTGATAAAAACAGTGCAAAAAAAGCATTAGAAGCTGCTATTTGGAATTTTGGAGGCCTAGATATATTAGTTTCGAATGCCGGCAATGCCCCAAGTGGGTATTTACTTAATTTACCAAATAAGAAACTAAGAGATTCTTTTGAGCTTAACTTTTTTGCTCATCAATCTTTTTCAGTTGAGGCCGCAAAAATACTTGAGATACAGGGCAGAGGAGGTCAAATCTTATTTAATATATCAAAGCAAGCAGTTAATCCTGGCAAAGGAATGGGAGCCTACGGTATGCCTAAATCTACGACTATGTTTCTAATGAGACAACTGGCATTAGAGCTTGGTTCATCAGGTATTCGGGTAAATGGCATTAATGCTGATCGCATAAGGTCTGGTCTACTAACATCTGATTTTATAAAAACACGTGCGAGGGCTAGAGATATATCTGTGCAGAAATATATGTCAGGCAATTTGCTGGAAAAGGAAGTAGAAGCCCGTCACGTAGCAGACGCGTTCATCGCACTAGCGAATCTCGATAGGACTACTGGTCATGTTTTAACAGTAGATGGTGGGAATACTGCTGCTGAGCTTAGATAAGTTCAAATTATTCTCTTTTATTCTCTAAGTTCTCAGCCATACCCATAGATATACTCCTAATGAAAAGATCTCAGAAAGTATTGGATAGTAAACATTAGGCCTTTTCTCCAAGCTTTCTATATAATTTGTGGATAAATTGTTTTCTTTTGCAGCACTAATTAATATTTTCAAATATCTTTTAGATGGAGGAATGTCTTTTGTTTCTGCTGTAATCTTACCTACCATGATGACGAACTCGCATGGATTACAGGAAGATACGCTACAACTATAAAACCTAATACTATAAATACTAACTTACATAAATGAACTAACATAACCTAACCTCTTTAGTTAGGCTAGTTAGCTTAGTTTACTTATCATAGACCTTTGTATAATATATATTATGCGCCAAATTTGATGTAAAGGAATATGAATTAAATTTTAATCATTTTTATTTTGAAGAGCAGTATTCCCTTTCTATAATATTAATCAGGACAAAACCACTTATTTCGCATAGAAACTCGAACTTGCAATATAGGCACGCGCTCTCCATTTATCAACTGGGTCAAGGTACTATCAGTCAGAGCGATCGTTATTTTTTCTTCACCTCTAATTTGACCTCCAGAATTGTTTCTGTCAATCATGTAAGTATGAGATACAAGGCTACTATTCTCGCTCTTATTTAATTTAAAACCACTACTGACAGCTTTGTTACTATCCAAATATTTGTATAATTCCTTTCTCCCAAAAAATAGATTATTTTGATTGGCTCTATAGATACTGGTCATATCAAGTTGATAAAGTTTTCCGTTACAAAACTTCCCTCTTATAAAGGTTGACTCAGTTAAATTGGAAAAGTCCCCAGGAACACTTCCGGTAACAGCATATTTTTTTGCTAACACCTCCTTTGGAAGAAACTTAGAAAAATAGAATCCGTCTAATACCAATCGGTCATGAAGAGATGTATTCGACATTCCTAACGGATAATTTGAAACATTTATTTCCGCAAGAAGACTAAAGCAGGAAATCAAATATACTATCAATCCAATAAATATTTTTTTCATTTTAACTCCTATTTAGATATTTTAACTTTTTTCTCATTAGAAAGTATTTTGTCTACAAAGAGAGAAACCGTTCCCTCTTCCTCGTTGATTAGTTGTATAGGTATAACAAAAACCACACCAATATTCTTTTTAGTCTTTATCGCAACATCACCATCATAATAATCAATTCCCTCTTGAGCACCAAAGGCTTCACTTGCATCTAAGTCTGGGTAAATCGGGACCATCCCATCAAATTTTAACTCAATGAACAGTCCCTTTTCTGCGCTTTCATTAGTTGACTTAATATCAAGAACTAAAGGTAACAGGAACGAATTCTCTATTGCCTCAAAATTATCAAAACCGTCACCTACTTCTTTTACTAAGTTAAAAGATTTTACATTCATCTCTACAAAAACATTATCAGCTGGTTTTGTTGCTTTAGATTTGTTTTCATCTGTAGACATTTCTTGGGCCTCCGACCCAACAGGTTTAGAGCCAAGTAGATCATTGTCCTTAATCCATTTATCTACAGCAGTCTTTAAGCTCTCAAGTGCCTCAAGATTGCTAGACACAATTTCTTCTTTTATTATCTCTCCCAATTTTATTGCCTGACCTACTTTTTCTGAGCCTAGATTATCCGATATGAATCCTTTTATTACAGGAAGTTTGTTAGTGAGATCTTCCTTTATTGTTGCCAAATTATTTTGATAAGTCTTTAGCCTATCCTTAACTCGCTTGTCATAATATGTCTTAAAATTCTCCGAGGAAAATACGAACTTTCGAAGATGTTCATAAGCCTCAACTGTTTTTTGACCCCACCCATTTTTAGACAATTTTTCTACTTCGACAAAGCGCTTGCCTAATTGTATAACATCAAAGTCGTCATTTTCTGTTATGTAACTTTTGATATCGTTAATAAGATCAGCACTCTCTTCCTTATAGATATCTACTTTTTTGGCAAGGGCTTGTTCTTTTGCTTTACGTTTTTCTTCTTGTTTCTTTTTTTCTTCTATTAATTTTTGTTCCGCAATGATTTGCAAACGGATTTTTTCACTTTCAGAAAAAATTTGACTGAAAAGTTTTTCAATATTCACTTTGGAAAGCAAATATAACTTGTTGTTTCTGCTATTAAACAAGAGTAAAGACTTTTCTAATCTCTGATTAAAATTACCATCATTTTGTCCATTATATAGCTTCATAGATTGCAGAGTGGACTGTATTTTTTTTCTTTCTTCTAACGGAAGATTATTAAATAGAGACCTTAAGACCAATGTCGACAATTCTTTTGATTTTTTCTTTTTTTCTTTTTCTGCTAAACGTTTCGCCTCTAGTTTTTCTTTTTCCTTTTTCTGAGCTACTATAGTGTCGTTTAGTGCAAATATCGCGTTATAAAGGTTACTTACAGCACTCTTTTTGTTTAAGGGATTATTTCCATTGAAAGCTGACCTGTTGAATCTCAGTAGTGCATTCTCTGTACCTTTTCCATATTTAGCATCAATGCTATAGCGGTAATACCCCTGATCCTTCAGCACGAATTGGACTGTCCTTCTTTTGGCTTTTGAAAGATTATAAAAAGCATCCTTCAAAAAATCTGAGATTGTAGGTTGTTTCTTCTCAGTTTTTTTTATAACGCTACCGTTTTGGCTATTAAAATATCTACAAGCTGATTTTATAAATATTGACTCGGCAGAATTAGATTTCGGAGACTGCCAAGATGTATTTAGGTTAGGAAATTCTCTTCCTTGACCTCCAGCCATTGGCTGCCTGTACATTAGTATTCTAATGTATCTAGCTCTATTTGTAGAGCAATTAACCTCATAATTCGTTAAGTAGGACCTATACCCAGACTCGTCTGGTACTTCCATACTAAGTGCCGACCTAAAAACAACATTACTTCCGCTCTTCTTTATACTCCCTTTGTCAAGAAGAAGAGTGGTCCCGCTAAAGGAAGCAATCTGCTCCCAGTCTGTATTAGTACTGACCTTGGTATTGCTAACACTTTGGTTGTTTTGGCTATTTTGTTTGTTTTCATTATTTTGTTTTTGAGCCTCTTGAATAATTGCGCCTCCAATTATAGCTCCGACCAAACCTTTCATAAAATCTTCATTACTTTGAGAGAAAGCATTTGAAGATACCATTACAATTGATAGCAAAATTGTAAAAATAATTTTTGTTAATCTCATGACAGCGATT
>CACAFI010000031.1 GCA_902531755.1 uncultured Alphaproteobacteria bacterium | reverse complement strand
AGCGCCATAGAAGCTGCAGAGTTGTTAAAAGGCGAGGCAAAGTATACGTGATAAACAAAGTACAACGTAGGTTTAAAGCTCGTCAAGGCTGAGTAAATGTTTCAATAGATGAATCTAAATAACTGTAACAACTTTAAAGACTTTAGAGAACTTGCGAAAAGAAGGTTACCTAGACCTATATTCGATTATATAGATGGAGCGGCCGATGATGAGGTAACATATGCAAGAAATACCGAGAGCTTCAACTCAGTATCTTTAATTCCAAATGTGTTAAGGTCAGTAAACGATGTTGACATGTCCACAACAATTTTTGGTAAGAAAATTTCGATGCCGGTATATTGTTCTCCAACAGCTGTTCAGAGGCTTTTCCATTATAAAGGAGAACGAGCAGTAGCTAAAGCTGCCAATAAGCTTAATACGATGTTTGGTGTATCCTCTTTGAGCACAGTAAGTGTTGATGAAATATCTTCAATATCGGAATGCCCAAAAATGTTTCAGTTTTATTTTCATAAGGACAGAGGTTTAAATAAATACATGCTTGATCGAGCAAAAAAAGCTGAGTTCGATGTGTTGGCATTGACAGTAGATACAATTACAGGAGGAAATAGAGAAAGAGACTTGAGAACTGGGTTTACTATACCTCCAAAGCTAAACTTTAACAGTATGCTTAGCTTCGCGATAAAGCCTTCTTGGTTAATAAATTTTCTTACATCACCCAAATTTGAACTACCACACCTTCAGAATCACGTTGATGAAGGCACAAGTGCAGTTACATCTATTGGATCCTATTTTTCTAATATGCTAGACCAAACTATGAGCTGGAAAGATGCTGAACAACTAAGAAAAGATTGGGATGGGCCTTTTGCTCTAAAAGGAATTGTGAGTGTTGAGGATGCAAAGAAAGCTGTAGATATAGGATGTGACGGAGTGATAGTGTCTAATCATGGTGGGCGTCAATTAGATGGAGCGGTCTCACCATTCGATCAATTAGCAAGAATTGTTGACGCAGTTGGTAACAAAACCGACGTAATATGTGAGGGAGGCATTCAAAGAGGGACACATGTGCTCAAAGCGCTATCTATTGGAGCGAAAGCTTGCGCTGGAGGCCGTCTATATTTGTATGCACTAGCGGCGGCTGGACAAAAAGGTGTGGAAAAAGCACTATCTAACCTTCGAAGCGAGATAGAAAGAGATATGAAACTTATGGGAGTCACGAGCATCGATCAACTTAGCAGAGGAAATTTAAACTTCAATTGATATATGCAAACAATTGACTTTGAAAAAAACGTAGTAAAACATATCAAAGGTAGCAAACCAGCACCTGTTCACCTTTGGAATCCTCCTTTTTGTGGTGATCTTGAAATCCATATAGACGCGAATGGACGTTGGTTTTATCAAAAATCTGAAATAAAAAGAGAGAGGCTAATAAGGCTTTTTGCAAATATTTTAAAAAAAGAAAATGATAAATATTTTCTTGTAACACCAGTTGAGAAGGTTGGAATTACAGTCGAGGATGTACCATTTATAGCTACTGAAATCGATTTAATTACAAAAGGAAAAATAACATTGTTTAAATTTACCACGAACGTCGGTGACTCTACCTATTTAAAGGAACATAATCAGTTCGACATTCTATTCAAAAAACCCAGTGACGAGCCCCAGCCTTACGTTAATGTTAGATCTAATCTCTTTGCTAAAATTGACAGAAAAAGCTTTTACAGATTGGTGGATTCTTGTACCGAAGCTTCCCACAAAGGCGAAAATTGGTTAGGATTTCATTCAAATGATATATTTTTTCCTTTAGTGAAATCCAAAAAACTGGATTAATTGGGAAAGTGTAGACCAAAATCTGTAAGAACAGATTTATAAAGAGATTTTTTAAAGGGTACTATACTTTCCAACATATCGCTTTTTTTAGACCATTTCCAATCAGAAAACTCTTGGTCTTTTGTCTCTATATTTATATCTGCATCAATCCCATTAAATTGGAATAAAAACCATTTTTGACTTTGACCCCTGAATCTTCCTCCCCAAAATTTACTTTGTATTTCCTTAGGTAGGTCATAACGATACCAATTCTTAGATTGTTTAATTAGAACCACTTTGCTCTTTTCAATGCCTGTTTCCTCCAACATTTCGCGGTACGCTGCTTCTAAAGGAATTTCCTTGTCGTCAATACCTCCTTGAGGCATTTGCCATGCCTTAGAACTATCAAGACGACACCCCGTGAAAATTTTTGATTGATCATTAATAATTACTAAGCCAACCCCTAAACGATATGGCAGGGTACTAATCATTCTTCCACAGAGTAAACTGATAGGCCTTCAATTAAATCAATGGCATGCGCCAATTGATTATCCTTGTTTCTTCTTTTGCTTGTTTCTTGAAAAACTATCTCCTCTTTTCTTAGCATCTCTTTTTCCATATCGGTTAAGCTATCATTACTTAAAGCGCCCTCAAGGTCGGCTTCTGAAAACGTTTTCTTTTTATCTTCTTCGCTCTCTTCAACTCGTTTAAACTCCAAGAATATGTCAGGGGTCACTCCAAGTGCTTGAATAGACCTACCTGAGGGAGTGTAGTATCTCGCGGTAGTCAATCTAATTCCTCCGCTTTGGCCCATAGGAAGGACAGATTGAACAGACCCTTTTCCAAAACTCTTAGTTCCTAAAACAATCCCTCTTCTATGATCCTGAAGTGCTCCTGCTACTATCTCTGAAGCCGATGCAGAGCCCGCATTTATAAGAATAACAAGAGGTTTTCCTTCTGCAATGTCTCCTTTGGACGCTTTATAACGTTCTCCCTTGCCTTCTCTATCTCTCGTCGACACAATCTCTCCTTGATTCAAAAAAAGATCTGTAACTGATATGGCTTCAGACAATAATCCTCCAGGATTATTTCTCAAATCGAGCACAAATCCTTTAGGTTCGTTTTTACCTGCTTTTTCCATTGTAGCTTTAATTCCATCTTCAAGGTTTGGAATAGTTTGTTCATTGAAGGTAGTTACCCTCATAATCACAACATCATTTTCCATTCTTACCTTCGCCGCTGTCAGTTTGATTACGTCTCTTGTAACTTGCACCTCAATTGGATCTTCTAAACCTTCTCTGACAATGGTTAACTTAACAGATGAGCCAACTGGACCACGCATAATTTCTACAGCTTCAGATAAGCTTAGACCGAGCATTGGCTTGTCATCCACAAATGTGATAAAGTCTCCAGCTAAAACCCCTGCTTCGTAGGCCGGTGTATCGTCCATAGGCGACACTACCTTTACAAAACCATCTTGTTGGGTAACTTCAATTCCTAAGCCACCGAATGATCCTTTTGTATCAACTTGCATATCATCATAACTTTTTGGCACCAAAAAGCCGGAGTGCGGATCCAAGGAAGAGAGCATACCATTTATTGCTGCTTCGATTAATTCCTTGCTTTTGACCTCTTCAACATATTTCGACTTTATAAGATCAAAAACTTGACCGAAAAGGTCCAGCTGTTCATAAGTCTCTTTTCTATTTTCTTTAGAATGAGCGGGATTAAGCACAAAAAAACTTAAAGATAATAAAGCGATAACTAGGTGCTTGCTTATTGCATTTGACATTATTGATATTCTCTTTTTTTTTTTAAATTATATGGAGAGGACTACAGTACAATCCTCACAGTTCTTTTACTTGAGTTAGATAGATAAATCAAATAATCAATCTTACCAGTCAATAAGTGATTTACCTGTCATTTGTTTCGGTTTATCTTTACCCAACAACTCCAAAATTGTTGGAGCTATATCTATTAACGAGCCAGGTCTGATACTCACATTTTCCCGATCACTATAAAGAATACAAGGGACAGGGTTTAACGTATGATAAGTATGGGGATTTTTTGTGTCTCCAATGTACATTTGTTCACAGTTTCCATGATCAGAAATTATCAGTGCATCTCCACCAACTGTGTCGAGACAAGCACATATTTTACCTAACATTTCGTCTACGGTTTCGACTGCTACTTTAGCTGCACTCAAACTGCCCGTATGCCCTACCATGTCAGGATTAGCGAAATTCACAATAAACAGGTCAAAAAAATTTTTTTCTATAGCCAATATTAAATTACTACATATTTCTTCTGCTGACATTTGTGGTATCTGGTCATAACCTTTGACCTTTGGACTCGAAACTAATAACCTTTCCTCACCCTTATATTCTTTTTCGCTTCCACCATTTAAAAAATATGTGACGTGGGGATATTTTTCTGTTTCCGCTATTCGAAATTGATTTAAGCCTTGTTGACTAACCCACTCTCCAAGACCATTTTTTATTTCTTGGCTTTCAAAAAGAACATTAAATTTCTGCTTGAAATTTCTATCATACTCGATCATTCCAATACCTTTGGTGAACATTTTTTCATCAGGACGTGAAAAGCTTACAAAGTTCTCATCAGTAAGAGCATGTAAGATTTGTCTTGCTCGGTCAGCGCGAAAATTACAGAAAACCAGACTATCATTTTTCCCCCCTATGCCTCTGTATTTACTCAAGATAATAGGCTCAATAAATTCGTCTGTGACCCCCATTTTGTGAGAGTCTTTAATCGCTTTAAATGGATCTGTATAAATATTGCCTACTCCATTTACAATAGCCTCATAGGCTTTCTGAGTTCTATCCCAACGTGCGTCTCTATCCATTGCAAAATATCGTCCAATAAGTGTTGCAATACTTACATTAGTGGGAAGATCACACATCAAACTTTTCAAATCGCTAAGACTTGTTTTTGTTTCAACATCTCTACCGTCTGAAAATAAATGTAAATTAACCTTCGAACTTTTTTTTGAGGCAATATTCATCAAACTTTTTAAGTGTCTCACGTGTCCATGCACTCCTCCATCGGAAATCAATCCAGCAATATGAACCTCTCCTCCATCTAATTTTGTATCCGATAGTATTGCTAACAGATCATTATTCTTAGTCAACGCTCCGCTCGTGATTGCATTATCTATTCTTGGCAACATACTTTGAACTGTTCGTCCTGCACCAATATGCAAGTGCCCAACTTCAGAATTTCCCATTTGGTTGTCCGGTAGACCAACCTTTTTACCAAATGTTGTTAAAGTACTATTGGGATAATTTTTTAAAAGACAGTCTATATTGGGAGTATTTGCTATGGCGACTGCGTTCCCTGTTTCGTTTTCTCTTAATCCCAATCCATCCAAGATACACAAAAGGACAGGTTTCTTTTTTTTCTGATACATGAAAAATCTCAAGCCTTATGGTAAGGGTGCCGGTTTATAATACATTTTGCTCTGAAAAGCTGTTCAACCAAGATCAGTCTCGCAATTTTGTGAGGAAAAACCATCTTTGAAACAGCCAAAATTTTTTTTGCTTTTGAGGTAAGCTGTCTTGGGAATCCTGACGCGCCTCCAACAATAAAAGAAAGATGATGGATACCTCTTTCTGATAGTGACATTAAGAATTTTGCAAAGCCTTCAGAGTCTAGTTGTTCCCCATTTCTGTCAAGTAACACGGTAATTTGCTTACCATCCAACATCTTGGACACTTTTGTGTTAAATTGTATTTCACGCTCAGTTGACTCTAAGATCTCTAAAGAAGTCAAAAAATCGCTTTTAAATTGTTTATTGAACCGTGTTACATAGTCAGATATCAGTTCGAATTCGGGTCCCTTTTTTATTTTACCATGAGCGAATATAATTATTTTCATTTCAATAAAACTAACTCGAGATCTCGTTGAGATGCCCTTTCCACATTTTTTCTATTTTGTAATACTCTCTTACTTCCGGCCTGAAGATATGAACAATTACAGATCCAAAATCTAATAAGACCCAGTCCGCGTTTTCTTTACCCTCTATTTTGCAGCTAATTCGAAACAATCCTTTAACACCTTCTTTAACCTTTTCGGCCAAAGCAAGAACCTGTTTGTTAGAAGACCCGGAAGCGATCAGTATTTTGTCAAATTCGGAAAAGTTTTCATCTACGTGTATTTCAGTTATATCAATTGCTTTGTTTTGGCTTAAAGTTTTTTTAATATAACTAAGTAGTTCTTTTGCCGATCCCTGATTTTTGTTTTTAGGCTTATACCCTTGTTCTCTCTCTTTATTTCTCAGCTTTTTCTCCTTTGATATTTATGCAATCAACATTATGTCTCCAAACTGAGAACCTTATTCAACACGATTTCAAAGAACTCTTTCTCTTTTACCTCGTTAATGTAGTACACATTCGGCTCTCGGTTTGTAACTTTCCACCAATCCACAACTGTCATGCCTCTAGTTAATTCTGAATTGACCTCAATCTCCACATTGACGAGCTTTCCATGATATATTTCTGGATTGAGCAAGAAGACTATAACATTAGGATCATGCAAAGGACCTCCTTGGCTACCATATTTTTCTACATCATATCTCTCAAAAAAATCCAAAAGTTTCGCAGCTTCTATAGCACTTTTCTTTCCAGACTTACGTAATTTCTCAAGAAAATCTCTTTGAACCAGAGTTTTATGCGTCACGTCTAGCGGAAGCATTGTTATTTTCACTCCACTTTGTAACACAATTTTTGCTGCCTCTGGATCAACGTATATATTAAATTCTGCCGCCGGTGTAATATTTCCACCCTCAAAAAAGCCCCCTCCCATTAACACAATCTCTTCTATGGACTCAGTCATTCTAGGATTTTTTGTTAGTACTTTCGCTACATTTGTGAGTGGGCCTAAAGCACAAATGGTGATTTTTTCGTCTCTATATTTTTCTGTGCACTCAATCATAAAATCTACTGCACTTATCACCTCAAAATCTTTTTTTTCAACTGACAGTTCTGTTCCATCTAGCCCTGTCTTTCCATGCACATGCTCAGCGGTTACTAATTTTCTCTTCAGTGGAGCGGAACTGCCCTTAAACACCGGAACTTCAAAAGCACCACTGAGTTCGCATATTTTGAGCGCATTAATGGAGGTCAGGTCTAGAGAGACATTTCCTGCAACACAAGTAATTCCCAAGACATGAATCTCCTTCTTCGCCCCAAAAGCAGTCATAAGTGCTAACGCATCATCTTGGCCTGGATCAGTATCAATAATTATTTTTCTCAATTCAATTTTCCAAGCTGAACCCGGTTTCCCTATGATCTTACTTCTTTTTCGTATTCATTAGCAACTTGCTTAGCTAATTCGCCAACCTCAAAATTAAATTGATCTATTTGTCCAACTGGCGTTACCTCGGCTGCCGTTCCAGTTAGCCAACATTGCTCAAAACCCTCTAGCTCAGAGACTTCGATGTGTCTTTCTATCACTTCAACTCCAGCCTTTTCAAGAATCCCTATTACAGTCTGTCTAGTAATCCCATTCAGAAAACAATCTGGTTTAGGAGTGTGCACTTTGTTTTCTTTTACAAAAAATATATTTGCTCCGGTTGCTTCTGCAACGTAACCCCTATAATCCAGCATTAGAGAATCAGAACACCCCTTTGCCTCCGCTGCGTGCTTAGACATTGTGCAAATCATATACAATCCTGATGCTTTAGCGAAGCAAGGAATCGTCTCTGGGCTTGGTCTTTTCCAATCCGAAATATCTAATCTCGCACCTTTCATTTTAGCGTCTCCATAGTAAGCTCCCCATTCCCAAGTCGCAACTGCGACCCTAACAGGGTTTCTAGAAGATGCTACACCCATGTCGGGACCAGATCCTCGCCAGGCTACCGCTCGCACGTAGGCATCTTTTTGTCTATTTGCTTCAAGAACTTGCCTTTTAGCTAATTCAAGTTGGTCAGCATCGAAAGGGATTTGCATATCAACATACTCTGCAGACTTTCTAAGCCTTACAGAATGTTCATAGCTTTTATATATTTTTCCACCATATGCTCTTTCGCCTTCAAAGACAGACGAGCCATAGTGAAGAGCATGCGTAAGCAAATGGAATCTTGCATCTTTCCATTCAATCAACTCTCCATCAAGCCAAATTTTTCCTTCTAAATTCTCATAAGAATCAACCATAAAAACTTACCTCATTATTTTTTCTTAACTCTGCATACCGAAATTTTTTCAGTTTTTCCAGAATTTGATCCCAGCATCATCTAAACTTTTCTATACATTAAACGCATTATAGTGATATTGGTAAAAAGATAAAGACACTCCAAAAAATTCTAAGGAGGAATTTCTTGTCTGAAAACAGAGCGCATTTGTTACTTGTTGATGATGATAAGCGTATTTTATCTTTACTAAGTACCTATTTGAGCAAAAATAAGTTTTTAATATCGAGTGCACTCAATTCTAAAGAGGCCAGATGTCTGTTAGATTACTTTGAATTTGATTTATTAGTAATAGACATAATGATGCCAGGAGAAAGTGGTCTTGAGTTGTTAAAAAGCATTAGGAAAAAAACGAACGTTCCGACTATTTTTCTCTCAGCAAAAGGAGAGTCTAAAGACAAAATTTCAGGGCTAGAGATAGGTGCCGATGATTATCTATCTAAACCCTTTGAGCCAAAAGAACTCTTGCTTAGATTGGAGAGGTTATTGATAAGGAATAACGGGGCAATCTCCAATAAATCTGGAAGGCATGTTGAAATTGGAAATAAAGTATTCGACTTGCAACGGTTAGAATTATACCACGAAGATCATTTAGTAAAACTTACAAACCTCGAAGTCAGTCTATTGAATTTTTTTGCACTCAACCCTTCAAAAACATTTACTAGAGAAATGATTATAAATAATTTAGATCTAAGTAAGGGAAAAACAGATCTTAACAAAAGAAACGTTGATGTACAAATTACAAGATTACGCAGGAAAATAGAACCCGATCCAGCAAACCCCCGGCATTTAAAGACCATTAGAGGGAAAGGCTATCAATTTCTTCCATAAATTCAATACCTCTGATCAATACTGATCCCCCAAATATGCTCAGCAAGCACATAACCGCGCATATTCTTAATTCGAATGAAACACCATAAGCCCTTACATTCGATTAACTTTCCAATCACCTCTCGTTTCAAAATTGCTTTACCTAAAGAGCCAAAACTGGGCTTGTTTCGCAAAAGAGTTTCTTCCTTTTTGACAATAATATACCGAGATCCAGAAAGTAGATCTTTATATATCCAGCCCGAATAGCCTTCAAAATCAGTTACTTTTCGCCAGTGACCAAACTCACTCACAATCATGAGTGGTAAGTGTTTTCTTTTGTAAACCCAATCAATCTTATAATCTAAACTTGGTCCCCTTCTTAAGTTTACTTCATTGCCCTTTAAAGATACAAACCTCGGAAGGGGTAGACCTGTTTTTTTACTAATTGTTAAACCATCACCGGCAGAAGCTATATTAACTACAAGACACAAATTAATTGAAGCCGCTAAAACAAATACTTTTGAAAACAGTTTGATATTAGATATTATATCACTATGTCTGGTCATAAGCATAATAAAGCAATACCAAAAAAGATCGTATAATCAATAGCAATGAAAAAACCTAAAGTAATAATAACCAGAAAGCTACAAGACCGGGTCGAAAAAAGAATGAGGGAGTTGTTTAATGTTGATCTCTCCGATGCGCAATACCCGGTCAGTAGACAGGAGTTGTTATCAGCTATAAAAGAAGCCGACATTCTGGTTCCCACTATTGGCGATAAGATAGATGCTAGTCTTTTGAGTGCGGCTAGTTCTAATCTAAAGCTAATCGCAAACTATGGAGCGGGTTATGATCATATTGATATAAAAACAGCTTTACAAAGAGGTATCATTGTTACAAATACCCCTAGTGTTCTAACTACTGACACTGCTGATATGACAATGGCACTGATTTTGGCAATTCCCAGAAAGCTGAGAGAGGGTCATGAAGAGATGCAGTCTGGGAACTGGAAGGGTTGGAGCCCATCTGCGATGATTGGAATGAGGATAACAGGAAAAAAACTGGGGATCCTAGGAATGGGTAGAATTGGTCAAGCAATAGCAAAGAGAGCAAAAGCTTTTGATCTAGATATAAACTACCACAACAGGAGACGCCTGCACGAAAACATTGAGAAAAACCTATCAGCAAAATATTGGGAAAGCTTAGAGGAAATGCTAACCACTATTGATATTTTGGTTGTTAGCGCCTCACTTAACCCATCTTCTCTTTATCTGCTAGATGCGAAACATCTTGGAAAAATGAAGACCAGTGCATATTTAGTAAATATCTCTAGAGGTGAGATCATCGATCAGAAATCTTTAGTTAGACAACTGAAAGATGGGAAACTAGGAGGGGCTGGACTTGATGTTTATGACAGCGAAGAAATTATTGGCTCTGATTTTAAAAGTTTGAAAAACGTTTTCCTTTTACCCCACATGGGTTCTTCAACGTTAGAAGGGAGAATAGAGATGGGTGAGAAGGTCATAATTAACATTAAAACATATTTAGATGGCCACCGCCCCCCTGATCAGATAGTCCCAAGTATGCTATAACGAATTAACGCTTCGGCACGCACCACATCTTTCATTTTTTTTTATATTAAGAATTTCTGTTACTCCGGTAAGGACATTACAAATTAGGAGTTTATTTGTTAACAGTTGCCCTGTGCCGCATATTAGCTTGATTGTCTCTGCTACCATCAGGGTTCCAACCAACGAGGTGGTTACTCCCAAAACGCCTTCTGAGCTGCAATCAAAAAAAGGGCGGTTTTTTTCAGAACGTGTAAAGATACACTCAAAGCACGCACTATTTTTATAAGAAAATAAACTCACAAGACCTTCCCAACCAGAAACACCTCCAAATATAAGGGGTTTGCCATGTTTAACGCATTGCTTATTAATCAGTTCTCTTGCCTCAACATTGTCAGTACCATCCAAAACTAAGTCATATTCGTGGATTATTTTTGTGGAATTATTTTTAGTCAAAAAAAAGGAATACTCAGCTGTTTCAACATTTTTATTCAGTCTCTTGATGAAATTGGATGCCACACTTACTTTCATTTTTCCGATATCTTCATATGCGTAAATAGTCTGCCTCTGCAGATTAGATAACGCAACGGTGTCTTGATCAACTAAGCCAATTTTACCAATTCCCGCAGCTGCCAAGTGCTGTAGCACAGTAGACCCGATTCCTCCCAACCCGACAAGAAGCACTTTAGCTTGTACTAACTTTTTTTGGCCTTGGCCTCCAATATTTTTAATTAAAATATGCCTTTTATAGCGTTCGGAATATTCACTATCTATTTGATTATCCATTTATAAATTCTCAAACCTCTGCCCAATTAAGACTTTTTCAAGATTTAAATATAGAGCATTACTCTGATACCAGATACAAAATAAAAATTCTAAGCTGAAATTTCCTCAACTATTTTTTTGCAAATAAACTTTGCTATTCGTTCTTTACACTGTCTCTCCAATTTAATTTCTTCGTTTTTCTTAATTATAATGACCTCATTCTCCTCACCGCCCATATTACGATTTTCAGCATTTACTTTATTGGCTACAATCCAATCGCACCCTTTACTTTGCAATTTGGATCGGGCATTAGCCAACAAATCATCGGTCTCAGCCGCGAATCCAATAACTAGCTTGGGCCGGTTTTTACCACTGCATATATTTTTTAAAATATCTGGATTTTCTACTAATTCTAATAATGGTGGTTTACCTTTCGATGTTTTCTTGATTTTTGTTCTGGCTTTCTCTTTTGGTCGCCAATCACCAACCGCTGCAGCGCATATTGCGATATCAAATGGGCCTGCTGCAGTAACAGCATCATTCATTTGTATGGCAGTTTCGACTCTAATTACCTTGCTCATGCCAGACAGATCCAGATTCACTGGGCCTATTATCAGTGTGACGTCTGCCTCTAGCTTATGTAAACACTTAGCAATCTCTGTTCCTTGCTTGCCAGAGCTCTTGTTTCCAATAAACCGTATATCGTCTAAGTATTCATAAGTCGGTCCAGCAGTGACTAGAATTTTTTTTGATTTTAACACATATATACTTCTAGACTAAAGATTGAACAATTAGTTGCGGTTCCATCATCCGGCCCATACCAAACTCCCCACAAGCCATTTCACCTTCCGTAGGACCTACAAATTTTGATCCGTTTGATTTAAGAACCTCAATATTTTTTTGGAATAATTTGTTTTCCCACATTCTAACATTCATCGCAGGAGCAAAAATTATTTGTTTGGTGGTTGCCATCAATATAGTCTGTGCCAGATCTGTTGCCAGTCCATTTGCAACAGATGAAATAATATTTGCAGTCGCCGGGGCCACCAATACTATATCAGGCCACCTAGCTAATTCTATATGCCCCATTTTCATTTCCTGTTCACGATCGTCAAGGCTTGTTCTAAGTAAATTGCCTGATAGGTATTCAACCGACGCTGGTGTTATAAAGGTCATAGCGCTTTCGGTAGCAACACATTTTACCTGCTTACCCGCCTTTTTGAATAAACGTATGAGTTCTAGGGACTTATAAGCCGCTATCCCCCCCGATACAATTAATAAAATATTTTCCATGTTCACGCGTTTTCCAGATATTTTAAACTAAAATAAGCTGAAAATGTGATGTGTTCAATCTTTTGTGGCTAAAAAATTGATGATGATCTCACACCTATATGTGTTTCGAAATGCCTTCTAAGCTTTTTTAGAGCCTCAGCTTCCAACTGTCTCACTCTCTCTTTGGAAACGCCCAACTCCCCCCCAATAGAGTCCAAAGTCCTAGGTTTATCGCGAAGCTTTCGTTCTACAACTATGGTTTTTTCTCGCTCACTCAAGGTTTCTATGGCTTCTTTAATCCAAGACCTTACTGTCCAATCATCTCTATCTTTTTCGACCCTATCTGCTCCAAAAGAATTGTCATCTTCTATTGTCTCTATCCACTCTCTCCCTTCCTCTCCCTGCTGGAGTGAATTGAGAGAAAAATCTCCACCGGACAGTCTAGTCTCCATCATTTCGACGTCCCTAAGTGACACTCCCATCTTTTCTGCAACCATTTTGTTTAGTGAGCCATAATCAACAGATGCACCTGAATTATCGAACTCTCGTTCAATCTGAGTCTTAACCCTTTTTAAATTAAAGAATAGGGATTTTTGTGAAGCCGTTGATCCTGTTCTTACCAAAGACCAATTTCTAAGTACAAAATCTTGAATAGACGCTTTTATCCACCAAGTAGCATATGTAGAAAAGCGAACTCCTCTTTCTGGGTCAAATTTCTCTGCGGCTTTCATAAGGCCAATTCCGGCCTCTTGTATTAATTCACTGGTGTCTATTCCATATTTAATATATTTTGATGCCATAGAAATTGCCAATCTCATGTATGCATTAACCAGCCTATGTAAAGATTTCTCACATCCATTATTATGCCATTTTCTAGCTAGATTGAGTTCCACGTCTGGTTCCAGCATCTCTGCTTTCATTGCTTTTGACGCCAAAGATTCAAATTTTCTGTTGTTGTTTGTCATAAATAATCCTCACGTTTCAGTGAAGACAATAGAAGAAACGTAATTATTTTTGAATAGCATAATATGCATATCATTCATGCATTTTTAGCATATCAACGTTTTGACATACATTTTAATAACCAGCAATAGCGCCCCCCACCATATCAAGGTCGGCACCTAAACCACTTATTGCTCCACCAACAGTGCCGCAACTAGGCAAACATAAAATAGTCATAAACAAACCACATAATATTAGTTTTTTCATTAATTGCTCCTATATCATCAAATCAATTTTATTTTACTTGAACCTTCATCATCTACTAATTTTTTAAACTCTGCAGAATCTGATTTTCCTTTACTTTCAACTTGCGTTAATTCATCAAATTCGAGCCGTTCTAAATTAACTACCCGTCTTGAAGCTTTTTTTGCTGATATTTTTATTTCATCAACATCTTTTGACGCTAGGTTAAAATGTTTATCTAAATTAATAATCCGTCCTTCTAAGCGCAACATATCTTTGTAAAGCAAATCTAGTTCTGCTCTAATGCGACTAGTTTGACGGCGTAATCTTTCGTCTTTCAATATTGCCCTCATCGTATTCAATGTAGCCATCAGAGTAGTAGGCGAAACAATCCAAACACGTGATTCAAAACCTTCATTTACTAACTTTGAAAAATTTGCGTGTAATTCAGCATAAATTGCCTCAGATGGTAGAAACAGTATTGCTCCATCTGCAGTCTCTCCTTCAATAATATATTTTTCAGAAATGTCTTTTATATGAGTTTTTATAGAGTTCTGAAATAATTGAATATTTCTGTTTTTATCAACTTCATTTTTGTTTGACATCATAGAATTGTAAGCCTCTAGAGGAAACTTACTGTCGATAATTATGTTGCCTTGGGGTTCAGGTAGGTAAATTATACAATCAGCTCGTTTACCATTAGTTAATGTAAATTGAAAATCATAAGCGTCTGACGGAAGAGCTTTGCTAACTATGTCCTTAAGCTGGATTTCACCAAAAATACCCCTAGCCTGTTTATTCGATAGAATTTCCTGTAAGCCCAATACCTCACCTGACAATTTCTCTATTTTTGTTTGCGCTTTATCTATAGTCTGCAATCTCTGTTGTAACTCCCCTAAAGTCTGAGCAGTCTTTACAGAACTTCCCGACAAAGAAGAGGATATTGACTTCTGAATCTCTTCCAGTCGACTCTCTACGTGTTTAATAATTGCGGCTTGAGAAGTAGTTTGTGTATCTGTAATTACCTTTATACTACCTACAATCTGCTGTTGGTTAGTCGATAGATCTCTCAATGCTTCCTTAAGGGTTTTACTAGCGTCTCCCCCATCTTTATCTCGGGGACGAAATTGCCTAAATATTAATAGACCGGCTGTCAAAATTAACGCACCTGCTAACCCTATAAATAGTAATGGATCAATACTACTCATTATGTACGCCCAAATAATTTATTTAATTTCTCTAAGTCTAGTTTTAAGTAAGTAGGTCTACCGTGATTGCATTGATCACTATTTGGTGTTTTTTCCATTTCTCTTAGAAGTATATCCATTTCTTCATATTTAAGTATTCTGCCCGATCTAACAGATCCATGACACGCCATACTAGAAAAAACTTTATCTATTTTGTTCTCTAAGCTCTCAAGAGAATTAAGATTCTCTAAGTCTTCCAAGAGATCGATGAGTAGTGATTTTGGGCAAATGTCTCCTAGAACTGCCGGGATCCCTCTTATGCATATTGATGCTGGCCCAAACCTCTCTAGATCTAAACCCAACTGAGTCATCATGCTCTGCTT
>CACAFI010000030.1 GCA_902531755.1 uncultured Alphaproteobacteria bacterium | reverse complement strand
AAAAAGCTCATATTGGTGCCAACCTCGTAGAAAATAGAAATATGTAACTAATAGGCTACTGCTTTCAAGTAAATACTTAGCAATGTTAACTTTAACCTATCAAAACGTTTAAAGCAAATTTGTGTATAAATTTTTGCGCTAAGAGTTAGTACAAAAGATCTTGAAAAACCAATTTTTCAATTGTAGCATTTAAGAGCCTCGGGGAGCCTTATGGCTGAGATGTTTGACAGACCCGTTGAACCTGAATCGGTTAGTACCGGCGTAGGAAAGGTGTTTAGATTTTTGCTAGGCGCCTAAGAAATATGATAAGGAGTTTAGTATGAAAATAATTATAACCATATTTACTGGATTGTTGTTTTTTACCTCTGTGTTGCACTCAGAGGATAGGCAAAATTTGGTTGTTTACACATATGATAGCTTTAATTCAGATTGGGGACCAGGACCTCAGATAGAGAAGGCTTTTGAAAATATTTGTGATTGCGACTTAAAGTTTGTGACCGCAGGGGATGGTGCGGCCCTGCTAACAAAATTACGTTTAGAAGGAAATAAAACAAAAGCTGACGTAGTGGTCGGCTTAGACACTAATTTATTGAAAGCTGCAAAGGACTCTGGTCTTTTTAGCCCTCACAAGCTGGACATAAGCTTAGATCTTCCTATTGCTTGGAAAGATGATACATTTATACCTTTTGATTGGGGATATTTTTCTTTTGTTTTTGATAAAAGTAAAACAGCAAATATTCCGAGGTCATTTGAAGAACTTGCAAATTCAGATCTCAAAATCGCTATTCAAGATCCTCGAAGTTCAACACCTGGTTTAGGCTTAGTTCTATGGATTGAGAAATTGTATAATGTTGAGAGTAAAACTTTTTGGCGCCAATTAGCTGATAACGTGGTTACTGTGACACCAGGGTGGTCTGAGTCCTATGGTCTATTTGTTGAAGGAGAGGTGGATGGTGTACTATCATATACAACTTCGCCAGCGTATCATATAGTTGCAGAGAATGATAACACTAAAGTAGCGGCAATATTTGATGAAGGCCACTTGATGCAAGTTGAAGTGGGAGCCATTTTAGAGAGATCAGAGAAAAAGCAGTTAGCAACCGACTTCCTCGCGTTTATGACTTCGAGTGAAGTTCAATTGATAATACCGACTACAAACTGGATGTACCCCGCAAAGCAACCAGATAGAGAACTTCCTGCTGCATTCAAAGAAGGATTGAGCGTAATAAAACCAATTTATTTGGATCCAAATACAGCCAGTTCTTTAAAGGACCCAGCTATTGAAGTTTGGAAAAGGGAATTAAGAAAATAAAACTTTTTGGGTATATATGCTTTTTGGGAGTTCTGTGTGTGGGGATCGGGTCAATACTGGTTCTCACAACCCATTCCGAATATAATTCACTCATTACCCCTTATGAGACGCAAGTCATAATTTTTACTTTGTACCAGGCGTTCTTGTCTGCCACTTTATGTCTTTTGCTTGCAATTCCGATATCTAGAGCTATCTATAGAAACGAGTTCTTTTGCAAAAATCAAATTATATCTTTAATTGGCATACTCTTTGTTCTGCCAATATTGGTTGTCATTTTAGCTGTAATCAATATTTTTGGTATCAACGGAATTATGAACCAGTTTGTGATTTTTTTAGGATTTGAAGAATTTTCTATCTACGGATTAATCGGAATCTTGACCGGTCATATACTCATAAATTTGCCGTTCGCTGTGCGATTATTGATTTCGGGGTGGTCGATGATTCCGATGGAGCATGTAAGGCTGGCTAAACAAATGGGTTTTGACACAAATGCGTTTTTCAAATACATAGAGTTGCCTATGTTAGTAAAAACAGCTCCTAGCATTTTTACAATCATTTTTTTATATTGTTCATTGACCTTCTCAATTGCTTTAGTGTTGGGGGGAGGACCGAGTGCCACAACGGTAGAATTGGCAATATATCAGACAATAGTTTTCGAGGGTGATTTAGCTACGGCTGCTAGGCTGTCAACTTTGCAATTAACATTACTGACTCTTCTGTTAATTTTAGCAATAAAGTTTACAGGCAACATGTTTATTGAACAGACCATTATAATAAAAAACGATATAAGTGGACCGAAAACCTTGCTTGTGCATTGTCTCGATTACTTTTTTATTGTTCTTTTTTGTGCATTCATTTTTTTACCCATTCTCATAATAATTTTTAAAGGACTAGAAAATATCACAATACCTACAGGTAATCTTATTTTGCCTGCAATAAACTCAATTTTAGTCGCTTTGTTAGCTACTATAATAAACTTAACTTTTTCCTTATCTCTCTGTTTGCTGATTGTCGACGAAAAACAAAAGTTCTTGAGAGCATTATTCGAGGTAGGCTCCTTCAGTATAATATGTATTTCTCCACTAGTTTTTGGAACGGCACTCTTTCTACTCTTATTTGAGCATATCGATATCTCTGCAAACGCCTTACTATTGACTGGGTTCACTAACGGTGTGCTAATGATTCCGATATCTGTGGCAATTCTATTGCCCGGGTTCAAAAAAATAAAAGCTAGATATGGAAAGCTTATGAATATAACTGGTGTGCCAAGAACGAGTGAATTAGCAAAGTTTTATATTCCATTGCTCAAAAAAAATATTAAGTTTTCATGTGCTTTGGTGTTTGCTCTATCAATTGGAGATCTTGGTATTATAGTACTTTTCTCCGGTGCTGATATTAGTACTTTACCAATGTACCTCTACAGATTGATCGGAAGTTACAGGATGGATGAAGCCTACTTTGTTGCAATGATACTTTTGCTAATGGCCTTTATTTCTTTTTGGTTAATAGAAAATGGTAATTTAAATGTTTTTAAGCGCAAGCAAATGTCAGATTAAGAACGGAGGCTTTTCTGTTCAATGTGACTTCAGTGTAGAGACCGGTAATCATCTTAGCCTTTTTGGCCCTTCTGGAAGTGGAAAGAGTTCGGTTCTATTAGGCCTTGCAGGATTTTTACCAATTATTAATGGAGATTTGATTTATGATGATAAATCAATTTCAAACATAGAGCCAAAGGACAGGCCTTTTGATCTACTTTTTCAGGAAAACAATCTTTTCCCACATCTTTCTGTTTCCAGCAATATACTTCTAGGATTGGGAGCAAAGGCAAAAATGGACTTTGAAAACTCTCATATAGTGAACGAGATCTTAGATCTTGTTGGGTTATACAAAGAAAGAGACAGACTTCCTCAAAATATTTCAGGAGGACAAAGAAGTCGTGCAGCTATTGCGCGCGCTCTTATAAGAAAAAAGCCGATATTACTTCTTGATGAACCATTTGCTGCGCTTGATTTTGAATTAAAGAATGAGATACTAGCTTTGCTCTTAAATGTATCAAAGAAAAATAATCTTTCAATTATACTTGTGAGCCATGATCCAAGAGACGTGCGATACTTAGGAGGGGATGTGGTCTTGTTTAGTGAAAATGGGCAAACCAAATTTTATAAAAATAAAAGTTTTTGGTCAAAATTTTCAAATAAATTACTGCCTAATATAATATGATCTATGATTAAAATATCCGCTAATATAAGGATTGCTGCGCTGGCAGGAATAATTTTTGAATAAATATATCGATAATGAGAGAACAAATGAAATCTCTAGAATTCATAAAAAAAGATGGTGTTGGTGTATTGCTTTTAAACTCTCCGAAAACCAAAAATGCTCTTAAGTCGAAGGATATGTCGTTGATAAGAGACATTCTACAGAGCGAGGCTAGATCAGATATTTACGCCCTAATAATTTCAGGAAAGGGCAATGTTTTTTGCTCGGGAGCCGACTTTTCAGAGATTGTATCAATAATTGGAAAAAATAAAAAAGACCATGAGTTGCAATCCAATGATATGTCAAAATTATGCGATAGTATCCAAAACTTTCCTCTTCCGACTGTATGTGCTTTAAATGGGAGTGCGTATGGTGGAGGGGTAGAAATAGCTTGTGCCTGTGATTTTAGAATATCTGTCTCAAATATTGAAATTATGGTTCCCCCAGCGAAAATAGGGATACATTACCACCCAACTGGTATAAAGCGATTTTTGGATATTTTTGGATCGAGTGTCACCAAGAGATTATTACTTACAGCAACAAAAATGTCAGAAAAAGAGCTTAAAGATGTTGGTTTTTTTGATCAGATAATAAATAAAGGAGAGAATATCATTGAAAAAGCACGCGGCTTTATAGCGCTATTCGAAAATTTATCGCCTGAAGCTGTGAGAGGCATGAAGCTATCGATAAATGACATAGCGATGCACAGTATGAACACCAAGAGTTTCGATTTACGTATTAAGGAAACATTAGAGTCTCAATATCTAGAACGCCAACTGAAATTAATTAAAGAAAAAAATTCTAAGTAATAATATAATAATTTCTAGGCAGAGAGCATACCTTCAAGTCTTTTGGTTATCAATCTGTCAGCCTCGCTCATTATTCCATCTATAAGTTCTTGGCAACTGGGTATATCGTTTATTAGACCAACCACCATTCCGCACGACCATGCTCCAGTTTCCATTTCCCCATCGAGCATAACTTTTGGATAAACTCCCGCAACCTCATCCATAATATCTTCGAATTTAATCTTGGAGCCTAGCTCTTTTTCTTTCTCCAATAATTTTTCTACCGCGGAATTGTTTAATACTCTTTCAGTATTTCTTAATGGGCGCATAACAAGTCTGGTATCTAATTCAGTTGCGTTAATTATTGCTTCTTTCACCCTTTCGTGACAGGGAGCTTCTTTAGTTGCCATAAATCTTGTTCCCATATTCATTCCATCCGCTCCCATTGCCAGCGAGGCGACTAAGCTTCGCGCATCTGCCATTCCTCCTGACGCAACAAATGGAATTTTTAATTCTTCAGCTGCTCTAGGAAGTAATATCATATTTGGCATATCGTCCTCACCAGGATGTCCTCCACATTCAAATCCGTCAACGGATACAGCGTCACATCCTATAGATTCAGCTTTGAGTGAATGCCTAACTGAAGTACATTTGTGGATTACCCTTATTTCCGCTTTTTTTAGTTGCTCCATATAAGGTTGAGGATTTCTTCCTGCGGTCTCTACGATCTTAATTCCACCATCTATAATAGCATCAATATATCCAGGATAATCAGGAGCTGCTACCGTTGGAAGAAATGTTAAATTCACTCCAAAGGGCTTATCAGTCATTTCGTGGCATCTAGCTATCTCTTTTGCAAGATCCTTGGGAGTTTTTTGGGTAAGCCCAGTTATTATGCCCAATCCACCAGCATTTGAAACAGCAGAGGCAAGTTCGGCAAATCCCACATAGTGCATACCACCTTGAATTATTGGGTGTTGAATGTTGAATAATTCTGTTATCCGGGTTTTCATTTTTTATTCCTCTTTTTCTTTAATGCTATGATATTTAAGTTCAAATATAAAACTATTTTTTTGCTAGATAGGGTAAAATAGCAGAAAAATCCATACCCTTGCCACCCTCTGAAATGAAAGTTTCATATATTTCAGTTGCGTGTTTACCCAATTCAGTAGGGGCTGATACTGCTTTAGCAGCTTCTTGAGAAAGCTTAAGGTCTTTTAACATCAAATCAGCTGCAAAACCAGGTTTATAGTCTCTGTCTGCAGGACTTTCTGGCCCTACAGCAGGAGCAGGGCAATATGTATTTACAGACCAGCAAGATCCTGAAGATGTTGATACAACATCAAATAATCGATCCCAATTTAGATTTAGTTTTTGAGCCAAATTAAAAGCTTCGCACACTCCTATCATTGAAATTCCCAAAATCATATTATTACAAATTTTTGCCGACTGACCAGCTCCTGGTCCACCGCATAGCACAGACTTCTGTCCCATTATTGCAAAATATGGTTCTATTTGATCATAAGCCTTTTTTTCTCCCCCAACCATAAATGTCAATGTGCCATTTTCTGCACCTACAACACCACCAGATACTGGAGCATCTATCACCGCTATTGATTTTTTTTCAGCCTCTCTTGATACATGCAAAGCACTTTCCACATCCACTGTTGAACAATCGACAAGGATTGTTTTAGGGTTGCACAATGGTATGAGTTTTTCATATACATTTGTCAAAACATTTCCATCAGGCAACATAGAAATAATAATACTGCATTCCTCTGCTATTTTAGTAATGGAGTCTTGAGTAATATCTCCGACATTGGTTGGAGCGACGTCAAAACCTAATAACTCATGACCAGCTTTAATTAAATTCCTTGCCATGGGTGCACCCATGTTCCCAAGCCCTATAAATCCTATTTTCATGTAAGTGTACTCCTTAGTTAACGGTGAATAATCTGAAAAAATGGTTTGAGGTCTTCATCTGAAACTTCGCCCAGATTTTTATTTTTCCATAACGGGGTTCGGTCCTTATCGATAACAGCTGCTCTTATTCCCTCTTGGAAGTCTCCAAATTCTTGTGATCGAGCAGTGAAACTATATTCTGTATCAAGGGCGTCTGAAATATTATTGCGAACCTTTTCCATATTTAGCATAGATATTGTATAAGCAACTGAAATAGGGGAGTTAAATCTTAATGCACCCAAGTCCTTTTCAAAAAATGGGTGTTTTAATCGCGACTCTATATTTTTAGTTGAGACATCAACCATAGCGTCTGAAATTTGTGAAAAAGAGTTTTCTATTTCCGAAGCCGTTGTACTTCCATGAAATTTCTCTATCCAATCAATATTTCCAGTATCAACAAGTTTTTCTTTTAGATCCTCCCACTTTGTTTCTGATATGAAGTAATCAGCGAACCCACAATAAATAGCATCACTTGCTTTCATCCTTTTTCCAGTTACCCCCAAAAAGGTACCTATTTTTCCTGGTAGCTTTGCAAGAAGAAAAGAGCCTCCAACGTCGGGAACTAAACCAATACTACATTCAGGCATTGCTATTTTGCTTGTTTCTCCTACAATTCTATGGCTACCATGGCATGAAACACCGACTCCTCCACCCATCGTGAAACCTTGCATGAAAGCTACAAAAGGTTTCTTATAATTAGCAATTTTCTCATTTAGACGATACTCGTCAGCCCAGAACTTTTGACCATAAGCAAAGTTTTTATTAAACCCATTTTCGTATAGTATCTGAATGTCACCACCAGCACAAAAGGCTCTATCTCCTTTAGCGTCAATAATTACAAGGGCAATGCTTTCGTCGGTTTCCCATTCAATCAATGCTTTCTCTATAGAGAGTATCATTGAATAGGTTAGTGAGTTTAACACGTCGGGACGATTTAAAGTTATATGGCCTATATAGCCTGATTTTCGTATAAAAATATCCTCCGACATTTTTACTCAGACAAAATGGCTCTTGCTATAATTACTCTCATAATCTCATTCGTTCCCTCTAGAATTTGATGAACACGAAGATCACGTACTATTTTCTCTATTCCATACTCTTCGAGATAGCCATAACCACCAAGTATTTGTAGGGCAGTATTTGATACTTCAAAGCATACATCGGTAACTAATCGCTTTGCCATTGCGACAGAGACAGTAGCATCAGGCTTTGAATTATCTAACTTCCAAGCAGCGCTTCTCAAAAAAAGTCTTGCTGCTTCGAGTTGTGTTGCCATATCTGCCAATTTGAATTCTATAGACTGAAATCTACTGATAGGTTTTCCAAACGCTGATCTTTCCTTTGAATATGCTTTTGCAATCTCATACGCCTTTTGCGCGCCGCCCAATGAGGCAGCCGCAATATTAAGCCTTCCCCCATCTAAACCTTCCATAGCGTATTTGAAGCCGGCACCTTCTTCTCCCACAAGGTTTGCAGCAGGAATTGAGCAGTTATCAAATTGTACAATGGCAGTTGGTTGTGCTTTCCACCCCATCTTTTGCTCTTTTTTTCCAAAACTGAGACCATTTTGTCCGTCTTCAACCAAAACCATTGATATACCGTTTGGTGTTTGATCTCCAGTTCTACACAGCACTACATATAAATCTGAAAAGCCTCCACCAGATATAAATGACTTTGATCCATTAAGACTATATCCCTCATTTGTTATTGTCGCCTTGGTTTTTAGTGCAGCAGCATCAGATCCCGACCCAGGTTCCGTTAAACAATATGAACAAACGTCATCCAAACTTACAATATTCTTTAAAAATCTATCTTTTAATGCTTGGTGGCCTCTCTTAGAGATTACCCAGGCAGACATATTGTGAATTGAAATAAAAGAAGAGACGGAAGGACATGACATTGCCAGAGCTTCAAATACGAGTGTTCCGTCCAAGCGCGACATACCAGAGCCACCATCTTCCTCAGAGACAATCATCCCTCCAAGTCCCAAATTTCCTGCTTCTTTGAGCAGTTCTCTAGGAATTTCCTCTTTCTTTTCCCACTCTATCGCATTTGGCTCTATAGTCTCTTCACCAAATTCTCTAGCAGTATTATAAAGAATGTTTTGTTCCTGAGATAAAGCGAAATGCACTAATTACTCCATTGTTGGAATTGAAAAACTGGCTCCTTCCTTAATGCCGGTAGGCCATCGGGACGTAACAGTTTTTGTTTTTGTATAAAAACGAAATGCATCGGGCCCGTGCTGATTAAGATCTCCAAAAGCAGATTTTTTCCAACCACCAAAAGTGTGGTAAGCAAGCGGAACGGGTATTGGTACATTGACCCCCACCATTCCCACATTGACTTTATTAGCAAAATCACGAGCAGTATCACCATCTCGAGTAAATATAGCCGTCCCGTTTCCATATTGGTTAGTTTTCACAAGATCAAGAGCTTCCTCATAGTTTTTAGTTCGGACGGTAGACAGGACAGGTCCAAAAATCTCTTGCTTATATATTTCCATATCTTTTGTGACATTATCAAAAAGACAGGCACCTACAAAGAAACCGCTTTCATATCCCTGCATTTTGAAATTTCTTCCATCGACTCTTAGAGAAGCTCCTTGTTCTACTCCTTTATCAACAAGTCCAAGAATTTTATTTTGTGCTTCTTTCGTAACCACTGGACCAAAATCAATATCTTTTCCAGCCGTGTAGGGGCCGATTTTCAGCGATTCTATTTTAGGAATAAGCTTTTGAACTAATTTATCAGCTGTTTTTTCCCCTACTGGCACCGCTACGGAGATGGCCATACACCTTTCTCCAGCAGCTCCATATCCAGCTCCTACCAATGCATCAGCAGCCTGATCCATATCTGCATCTGGCATAATCAGCATATGATTTTTTGCTCCAGCAAAACATTGTACTCTCTTTCCATTGGCACAACCTCTTGTATATATATATTCTGCAATCGGTGTACTTCCTACAAAGCCAACAGCTTGTATTGTTTCGTTGTCCAATATCGCGTCCACAACTTCTTTATCCCCATTGACCACTTGCAGTATGCCTTCTGGCAATCCTGCTTCTAATAATAATTCGGCTAAAGCCATAGGTACTGATGGATCTCTTTCGGAGGGTTTCAGAATGAAGGCATTACCAGCTACGATAGCAGGACAAAACTTCCACATAGGTATCATTGCTGGAAAATTAAATGGTGTGATCCCTGCAACAACTCCTAAAGGCTGTCGCATTGAATACATATCAATTCCAGGCCCTGCACTATCTGTGAATTCTCCCTTCAGAAGGTGTGGAGCACCTATACAAAACTCAGCCACCTCTAACCCTCTAACTATATCTCCTTCAGCATCGGGTAAAGTTTTCCCATGCTCAGATGATAATAAAGCTGATAATTTATCCATATCTCTATGGAGCAATTCAACAAATTTCATTATTACTCTAGCGCGCTTTTGAGGATTGACTTCGGCCCACTTGGGTTGAGCAATATTTGCAAGTTCGACGGCTTCATTAAGCTCGTCGCGTGTTGCGTAAGCCACCTCGGCTTGCACCTCGCCAGTTGCTGGGTTAAAAACTTGCCCACTGTTGTTTGATTTTCCAGGTACTTCTTTGCCGTTGATAAAATGGCCTATCGATTTCATTTATTCCTCCGATTATAATTCTTAAAAAGGTAGTTTATCAAATAACTTTAAATTGTAATGAAAAAGTTTTTTGAGGTTCAACCAGCCCTCACTATTAAGGGTGAGGGCTATATGAAGTTTTAGATGAATGGTATAAGTGGCACATCAAAAGATGAGCATGCGGATAGTAATACCAATGATCCTAGTAAAATGACTTTTTTCATTATAACACCTCTCATTTCTTCTTCAGATGATTACGGTTGTTTTAGTACTTCGTCAACCACTTTCAATAAACTAGGTGAATTAGGTTTTGTGAAAGAGTTAAAACTAGCGCGGAAGCTTCCGTTTTTATCCAATAAAACTTTATAAAAGTTCCACTTTGGCTGAAAATTGTATTCTCTTTTTAGCCAACGGTAAAAAGGATGCGCCGCGTTACCACGAATTGAAGTGACTTCCGTCATGGGTAGAGTTAACCCAAAAGATACGTTACAAAATTCTTTAACTTTAGAGTTATTTGACAGTTCCTGGTTAAAATCGTTCGATGGAATAGCGATTACAACCAGACCTCTGTCTTTGTAAGCTTGGTGTAATTGCTCTAAGTCTGCATATTGGTTTGTAAATCCGCACCTCGATGCTGTATTAGTTAATAAAACTGCCTTGCCTTCATAGTTGCGCAAATCTATGCTGCCGCCATCTATACTTTTAAATGAAAATCCACTTGTGTCAGTGAATGCCGGTAAAACGCTTGAAAAAAACAAAATAATTGCCTGCAATAATAGTTTCATGTCTGTGACCTAGGCACTAAGAGATAGAACTATTTTTTTAAAAGTAAAGAGAAAGTTACTCGTTATTTTTCCTGTGAGACTCCAAGGCTAAAATCAACGCAATAATAGCAACACAGATAATAAAAACAAAAACGAACATGGCCCCAAGACTACCTTCCATTTTCCTTATCCTCATTATTTCTTAATTAATTAATACTAATTAATTTTTTTTACTATTAAAATCAAAATCTTCTGCTTTAGATACATTTTTGTGTGTTACTATAAAGCAGGCTATCGCTAGAAGTAGGACGGCACCAGCCTCATACAAGAGGTTTTCTGGATCAGAGCCTTTCCCCTGCAAAATTATCATACGGCTTAGCGCAGTGATTGCGATAAAAAGAGGTAGAAGAATTGGTATACGTCGACTTTTATAAAAAATTGCAACCATTCCAAGGACTTCCGTATATATAAAAAGAAGTAAGAGATCTGCTAGTTGAACCTTTTGTTGTAAGATCAGGTAATAAATCTCTTGGCATGTGGCGAATACAGTCGCTATCCCTATTAATGTCAAAAGAATCTTCTCCATAATCTTTATCGTATCTTCTATCATTTTATTTTCCTTTTTCTTTTCTCCTCTATCCCAGATACACCTTCTCGTGAAACTAGCTCAGATAATACTTCGTTTATTGAAATATTTTTTGAACGCAACAAAACGCACAAGTGATACAAAGTGTCAGCAGCTTCTCCTATAATAGCTGGTTTTTTCTTTTTGACGCAGGCAACTATCAGCTCTATTGCCTCTTCACCAAATTTTTCTGCACATTTTTCTGGTCCTTTTTTGAAAAGTTTTGCAGTATGTGAGTTATTTGGAGACTCTGTTATTTTTCTTTGAATTGTTAAGTCCAATCTTTCAAGTATTTTATTCATGTTATCCTCATGGGTACATTTGATTTATTAAGAAACTCTTTTACCTCTGATATAGAAATTTCATTGAAATGGAAAACAGATGCAGCCAGAAGAGCAGACGCTCCACCGCTTTTAACAGCCTCAAGGAAATGTTCTACCTTGCCAGCACCTCCTGATGCTATTACCGGGATACCAACACTCTGTGTTATAGCTTTCAGGAGTTTTATATCGTACCCATCCTTGACACCGTCTTTATCCATCGAGGTTAATAAAATTTCTCCAGCGCCATTTTCTTCCATAGTTGTTGCAAATTCCGTAACTTTTATACCAGTGGCTCTTGTCCCACCATGTGTAAAGACTTCCCAATCATTCATGCTTAAACTAAATTTAGCGTCTATAGCTACAACGATACACTGGCTGCCGAATTTATTTGCAGCTAAAGATATCAAATGAGGATCAGATACGGCAGCGCTATTAAAGCTTACTTTATCTGCTCCATAGTTAAGTAACTTTTCAACTTCAGAATCTTGCCGCACGCCCCCTCCAACCGTTAAAGGCATGAAGCATTGTTCGGCTGTTTTTTTTACAATTTCGTATGTTGTATTTCTATTCTCTTGGGAAGCTGAAATGTCTAAAAAACATAATTCATCTGCACCTTTATCATTATAAATTTTTGCTATTTCAACAGGATCACCTGCATCGCGAAGGTTGATAAAGTTTGTACCCTTTACAACTCTACCATCCTTAACATCTAAGCAAGGTATTATACGTGTTTTTAACATTTTAATCCTTTAAAATTTGCAATGCATCTTCAATTCTAAGGGCACCAGTATATAAAGCTTTCCCGGCGATAATACCCTCAAGGTTCGGAATAGTTTTTTTTACATTTTCAAGATTCTCGGGTCCATTAATACCCCCCGAGCCAATTACAGGAATACTTACATGATCAGATAGTTTTTTCGTATCATTTGAATTCAACCCCTTCATTAAGCCGTCTCTATCGATGTCGGTGAAAATAATTGCGTCGACTCCACAATCTTCGAAACTTTTTGCTAGATCTAAAGTGTTTTTATTTGATGTAGTTTTCCAGCCAGCAGTAGCGACTTTATTTGCCCTAGAGTCTAGTGCAATTAAGATACCATCGAACAGTCTACATGCTTCTTTCACTAAAGAAGGGTTAGAAACGGCTATAGTTCCCAAAATGACCCGATCTATACCTTTTGACTTCCAGAATTCTATCTCCCTCAGATTTCTTATTCCTCCTCCAACTTGAATTTTTAGGGAAGTAGAGATTCTAATCTCTTCGATGGTTTGTACATTCTTCTTACTTCTAGAAACCGCCCCATCGAGATCTACTACGTGTAACCAATCACAGCCAGCATTTTGAAATATCTCTGCTTGCGCAATAGGATTATCATTGTAAACGACCGCAGTGTCTAGATCTCCTCGCTGCAACCTTACACATTTACCCTCTTTCAGATCTATAGCTGGATAAAAGTTCAACTTAACTTTCCTTACCTAAGTTTTTGTAGTAAAATAACGTAGAGAAATTAATACAATGTAATTAATTTGTTAACAAGATCTAAAGAATTTCTAGTGGAGCAAATAATGATGAAGATACTTACAACGATAGTAGCTTTTTTTATGATTAGCACTAATGTTTTTGCAGAGCCATTTTCAGGTACGTACAAAACTATGCCAAGTAAAAAAACTGGAGGCTGGGCTTATGTGAAATTTGGCGCGTGTAAAGAAAATAAAAACCTTACATGCGGGACTTTGATGAAAGCTTTTTATAAAGACGGGAAGGCGATAAAAAATTACGAACACAAAGGTAAGTACGTTGTTTGGGATATGAAGAAAGAGGGAGACAAAAATTTCTCAGGGGGAAAAATAAAAGATTATAGTGATGGGAAGGTCTATAATTCAAAAATGGAAATACTATCGAAGAGTAAAATTGGTGTATCGGGATGTGTTTTGTTTATTTGTCAAGCACAGGAATGGAATAAAGTAAAATAGGTAGCTTAACTTTTAGGATCCCATTCAATAAAATTTTTAATTATCTTTAGACCTGGATTTTGGCTTTTCTCTGGGTGAAATTGCAGACCTATTATATTTTCTTTAGCTATGGCTGCTACTATGTCCTTTCCATGACTTGTAGTGGCGACAACTTCATTCTCTAAACAAGCAATAAATTCATAAGAATGTACAAAATAAAAATGATCATTTGTGTTAATGTCGTTGAATAGTGGATGGAAGTTCTTAAAACATAGGCTGTTCCAGCCCATATGCGGTATTTTAAAGCTTTGTTCGACGACTATTTTTTTTACTTCTCCACTGATCCAGTCTAGACCAGAGTTATTTTGTTTTCCCTCCTGACCCATAGTCGCAAGAAGTTGCATTCCCACACAAATTCCAAGGAACGGGGTCTTTTGCTCTATTACTCGATCGAAGAGAGCTTTGTAAACATCGGTATTCTCCAATAATTTAGACTTACAAAAAGAGAATGACCCAACGCCTGGTAAAACTAGCTTATCAGCTTTTAAGACATCTTTATAACAAGAAGTTACTTTAACGCTCGCATTTCTTAAATCGGATGCAGCAAATTGAAAGCTTTTCATAGCTGAATGCAGATTGCCACTCCTATAATCGATGATGGCAATGTTCATTATTTATACAATACCTTTTGTAGAAGGTATTGTATTTGAACTCTGATTTTTCTCTACAGCCATTTTTATAGCTTTACCCGCTCCCTTGAAAATTGCCTCTGAGATGTGATGCGAATTGAATCCATCTAGCATCTCCACATGAATTGTGGCCCCAGAGTGCGTACTAAAGGCATTGAAAAACTCACGCACAAGCTCTAAATCAAAAGTACCAACAGTGTTGGTTGGAAACTTCACTTTCCAACTGAGAAATGATCTTCCTGAAAAGTCTAAAGCTACTCTAATTAAAGCATCATCCATTGGGAGTAAAAAGAAGCCGTATCTATTAATTCCTTTCTTATCTCCCATTGCATCTGAAAAGGCCTTTCCCAAACAAATCCCACAATCTTCTACGGTATGATGGAAATCAATCCCGATATCTCCTTGAGCATTTAATTCAAGGTCAACTGAAGAATGGAAGCAAAGCTGTTCAAGCATATGGTCAAAGAACGGTATATTTGTTTTGATTATACTTTTTCCAACACCATCTAGATTTAAAACCATATTAATATTAGTTTCCTTAGTTATTCTTTCTGTATTTGCACTTCTCATTATCTTTTTGGACTTTAAATTTTTTTTACATTAAGGTATAAAAACATTGGACTAGACTATTTCGATGTCTTTGTAGCATCAAATTTATTTCATTACGAGAGAAAAATGGTCTCAAAAAACTCTAGAAGAAATCGGACAATTTTATTGATAGTAGGGGCAATATTTTTCAGTGTTACCCTCTATTCAGGTGAAATTATAGCCGCATTAGTGAAATCGAATCTATTATCAATTAATATTGAACAAATAAGCGATGATGGTAAAAAGAAAAATAGAACGAAATTAGCAAATCAACAGCTCGAAGAGGTTACTTCTAATCTACGGAATGCAGAAAAAATGTTGTTAACTAGCAATCAAGAATTAGCTGCATTAGACATTACTCGAAAGAAGCT
>CACAFI010000029.1 GCA_902531755.1 uncultured Alphaproteobacteria bacterium | reverse complement strand
TATTGAAGAATTAACATTAACAAAAAATGCGCAACCGGCTATAATGGCAGTCTCTATCGCCATTTTGAGAGTGATGTTGTCCAACGGGATGGATCTTAAAGCAATTAATCTTTTCGCAGGGCATTCATTAGGCGAGTACAGTGCCTTATGCGCTTCGGGAGTAGTTTCTCTTAGGGACACCACTCTTATACTAAGAAAAAGAGGTCTTGCTATGCAGCAAGCGGTCCCTGAAGGTCACGGTTCAATGGTTGCTGTTTTAGGCATGAGCAATGAACTTATAAATGAGTTAATTAGCATCAGCCGATGCGATAGCAGTTTGATCCAAGTTGCAAACGACAATGATCCCTCTCAAGTAGTTATTTCTGGCGAAAAGAAAGAGGTGCAAAAGTTCTCTGCTTTTTTAAAACAAAAAAATGCAAAGAGAATTATAAACCTCCCAGTTTCGGCTCCTTTTCATTCTCCCCTTATGAGGCCAGCTGCTATACAAATGGAAGCTGAATTAAAAAAGGTGAATTTTTCAGATCCAATTGTTCCAATTATTCAAAATGTTGATTTGAGTACTTTAGAATCGACAGAAGGAGTAGTAGATAGGTTAGTAAAACAGATTTGTGGAACAGTCAGATGGAGAGAGAGCTTAGTAAAGATGGCGAATGTATTTAGTGTGAACACTTTTTTTGAAATAGGTCCAGGTAAAGTATTGGCAGGAACAGTAAAAAGAACTATCCCTGGGTCGAAAGTCCTTTCGGTTGGTCTAGCTAATCAGATCGATGAAGCGTTGGAGATTATAAATGAATAATTTGGAAAACTTAAATATCCTTATCACTGGAGCATCTGGGGGAATAGGAACAAGCCTGTCTAAGACTTTTGCTTCAACGAATGCTAATCTTTTTCTCGTTGGTTCTACCGAAGAGAAAATATCTAAGTTACGAGATGAAGTTCTGCATAGAGATAATATTAATTATTTTGCCGTTGATTTGAGTCAAAGAGAAAATGTCAGTAAATTTTGTGATTCGATAATTGAGGAATATGGTGGTATAAGCGTTATAATTAACAACGCAGGTATAACTGAAGATAGTATATTCATGAGAATGTCTGATAGTGCTTGGGATAAGGTTTTTGCAATAAACTTAAATGCATCAATGCTAATTTGTAGGAAGTTTATCAGAGGGATGATAAAAAATAAATGGGGAAGAATAGTAAATATTTCATCTGTTGTCGCTTCCACCGGAAACCCAGGACAAAGTAACTATGTGGCTACAAAGGGAGCATTGAATGGGCTAACAAAGTCACTGGCATTAGAAGTTGCAACAAGAGGGGTGACTGTCAACTGCATATCTCCGGGATTTATTGATACTGCCATGACAGCAAAGTTGACAGATGATCAAAAATTGAAAATAACTGAAAGAATCCCAATGGGCAGAATGGGAACTGGTAACGATATATCATCTTTAGTATTATTTCTGGTTGGTAACGAAGCCAGCTATATTACAGGGCAAAACATACATGTGAATGGAGGCCTTTACTTACCATAAGCGATTTTTCTTTGTCTTGCTTAAAATTTTCCAGATAAGTATTGCTTGTTTCAATAATTATGTATAAAAGAAAAAAATTGTTGGAAATTGACAATTTACGTCACACACAACAGGCCAAAAATGTGTAAGATGATGAGGAGGTTAATATGAGTGATGTTTTAGATAGAGTTAAAAAGATAGTTGTAGAGCATTTGAGTGTAGAAGAGAGCTCGATATCAGATAGTTCATCTTTTATCGATGATTTGGGAGCAGATAGCCTCGATACCGTCGAGCTAGTGATGGCTTTTGAGGAAGAGTTTGGTATAGAAATTCCAGATGATGCAGCCGAGACAATTCAGACTGTTGGTGATGCTGTTAAATTCATCGAAGAAAACTCTTAACGTGCGTCAAATTAAGGACGTTAAATCACATAAGAAAACATGAGACGCGTTGTAGTCACTGGTCTGGGGTTGCTAACACCACTAGGGTGTGGTGTGGAATTCGTTTGGGATAAGTTGTTAAAGGGGAATTCTTCAGCTAAAAAAATTACAAAATTTGACTCGTCAGATTATGTAACAAATTACGCATGTGAAATTCCTTTTGGTGATGACTCAGAAGGAAAGTTTAATCCTGATGATTGGATGAGTTTAAAGGATAGAAGAAAAGTTGATGATTTCATTCTCTATGGTATTTGTGCAGCAGATCAAGCAGTTAAGGATGCTGGATGGACACCCGATAGAGAAGAGGACCTGCTTAGAACAGGTGTAATGATAGGCTCAGGTATTGGTGGTCTTCAATCTATCGGAGATACCGCTAATTTGATTAAAGACAAGGGACCTAAGAGAGTGTCTCCATTCTTTATACCAGGCGCTCTGATCAATTTGATTTCTGGTCAAGTTTCAATAAGATATGGATTTAAAGGCCCAAACCATTCTGTAGTAACTGCGTGTTCTACTGGAGCTCATGCTATAGGTGATGCGGCTAGATTTATTAAATCTGGAGAAGCTGATGTAATGATAGCTGGTGGAGCTGAAAGTCCTATAACAGAATTAGGGATAGCTGGATTCAATGCATGTAAGGCTTTATCAACAAAATTTTCGGAAGATCCAAGTATAGCAAGTAGGCCTTACGATATAGATAGAGATGGCTTTGTTATGGGAGAGGGAGCGGGAATTGTTGTGCTTGAAGAACTTGAGCATGCTAAGAAAAGAAACGCTAAAATATATTGTGAGGTGTTGGGCTACGGCCTGACAGGGGACGCACACCATATTACAGCGCCTCCACCAGATGGAGATGGTGGCAAAAGATCTATGAGTGCGGCACTCAAGAGCAGTCGATCAAATATATCGGATATAGACTATATCAATGCACATGGTACTTCTACTATGGCAGACACCATTGAACTAGGGGCTGTAGAGTCGCTAGCCATGGAATATGCCGAAAATATATCCATGTCTTCTACAAAATCTTCGATAGGTCATTTGTTAGGAGCTGCGGGATCAGTAGAAGCTATTTTTTCGATCTTGGCAATCCGAGATCAAATTGTTCCGCCGACTATAAATCTTGATAGACCTGAAGTCGACACAAAAATTGATTTAGTTCCAAAGCGTGCACGAGAAAGAAATGTTTCTAGAGCTCTATCTAATTCTTTTGGGTTCGGTGGTACTAATGCATCTTTAGTGGTAGGCAAACTTAATTAGAATTTATTTTAAATTAGTTTAATGGCTACTTTTGTTTCTAACCTATTTTACTTTCTCTTAGCTGGTATGATATTTGTCTTCATTGCTACAACCAGCTTTGATTTTTACTATGATAAACCTGGCCCGAATGATCATCAGAAATTAATTGTCATAGATAAAGGGCAAAGTGTTGCAAATATTGCCAGTCATCTAAAAGATTTGAATTTGATTGAAAATCGTTTGGGCTTCATTCTGGTCGTAAGACTAAAAGGCTTTCATGACCGAATTAAATTTGGGGAATATATGATACCGAGAACCGCCTCAATTAAAGAGATTATTGATAAGCTAACCGATGGTGTGTCGGTACAACATACAATTACAATACCAGAGGGCCTAAGCACTATTTCAGTTGTAGACTTAGTTAATAAAGATCAGAGAATTAGAGGAGATTTGATAAATGCTACCGATGAGGGTGTATTTGCTCCCAATACATACAGCTTTGATATAACTTCAAATAAAGAAGATCTTTTTTTTAAAATGAGAAAAGAACAAAAAAAAATTGTAGATACTGCATGGAATAATAGAGCCCCTGATTTACCTCTAAAAAATGCTTTGGAGCTTTTAATTTTGGCATCTATAGTAGAGAAAGAAGCTGGAAATGAAGAAGATAAAAAAAAAGTTGCTTCAGTGTTTTTAAACCGTTTGAAAAAAAAAATGAAATTGCAATCTGATCCTACAGTTGTTTATAGTCTATTAAAAGGAAAAGGGCTTCTTAACAGAGAACTCACAAGAAGTGATCTAAATACAAAGTCACCCTTTAATACCTATAAAATTGCTGGTCTTCCACCAAGTCCAATTTGTAATCCAAGTAAGTCATCAATAAATGCAGTTGCAAACCCTATTAAAACGGATTTTCTCTTTTTTGTTGCTGATGGGCACGGTGGACATAATTTCTCGCAAAACCTAAAACAACATAACAGTTTTGTAAAAGAGTATAGAAGATTGAAGACGAAGAATTGATTTTTTGACGTAATGTTTTGCTGAATAAAATCATTGATGGAAAGGATTTTTTTGGAACAAGGCGATATAAAAATAAAAAAGATTTGGGAAACAATTTGCAAGGAGGCTCAGGTATCTTTAAAGAAATCTAATTATATGAAAGAGTACTTTAAAAAAAATATTTTGAGCCACACTAGTTTTGGGGACGCATTGTCACAAAACATCGCTTTAAAAATTTGTAACGCTGATTTTGAATTAGAACATTTCATTTCTATACTGCAAAAGCAAATAAGTAGTTTCCCACATATATGTGAATATGCAGTGGACGACTTGATTGCCTTTTATGAAAGAGATCCTGCTTGTCATTGGTTTTATCAACCTTTTCTATTTTATAAGGGGTTCATCGCTTTGCAGGCATACAGAATAGGAAATGCACTTTACAATAATGGAGATGCCGATCTTTCTTTCTATTTACAAATGAGAATATCTGAGGTTTTTAGTATAGATATCCATCCCGGAGCTACGATAGGTAAGGGCATAATGCTTGATCATGCTCATAACCTTGTTATCGGAGAAACAGCTAAAGTTGGTGATAATGTTTCTATTCTACATGCTGTTACGCTAGGTGGTACTGGTAAAATTCGTGGCAATAGACACCCTAAGATTGGAAATAATGTTTTAATTGGAGCTGGCGCAAAAGTATTAGGTAATATCTCTGTGGGGGAGTGCTCCAGGATCGCTGCTGGTTCATTAGTCTTGAAATCAGTGCCTTCTTTTAAGACAGTTGCGGGGGTACCTGCTAAAGAGGTGGGGAATTCAGGTTGTCCAGAGCCTTCGAAAACCATGGACCAACTGTTGAATAAAAGCGAATTTATTTGACCAAAAGCACTGCAGGATTTTGCAAATAGAATACTATTTTATCAAGAAATTTCGCCCCAAGTTCTCCGTCAATTGTTCTATGATCTACCGATAATGTTAAGGATACTTGTTTGCATGACAAGAAATTATCATTCTCGCTAATAACTTCATCTCTTATCGCGCCAACGGCTAATATAGAGGAATTTGGTGGATTTATAATCGCATCAAAGTTTTCAATAGAAAACATACCAAGGTTTGATATAGCATGTGCGCAATCTAGAAAGTCACTAGTTCGCAGTTGCTTGTTTTTTGCTTTCTCAATAAGTGCTTTCATTTCTGAGGAAATTTGTGTTACGGACTTTTTATCTATGTTCCTCAATGTTGGAGTATACAGTCCAGCTTGGGTTGATATTGCTACTCCAATTGCCACCTCTTTAAACCTCAACATATGTTGTTCTTGCCAAATCATATTACAGTCAGGGAAGTCCATTAAAGCACAACCACATGCTTTGATAAAAAAGTCGTTTATTGAGATTTTATTATTCTTTTCAAGAACATCATTAGCCTTGGTTCTAAAACTAATAAGTTCGTCCACTTTAGCTTTTCGTCTCAAATAAAAATGAGGTACCGACGATTTTGAAAGGGTTAGTTTTTCGGCGATTATCCTTCTAATTTTGGGTACGTTTACTATTTCATGCTCTATAGCATTTCCGTGGTCAATATTATTTTTATGATTGGTCTCTTTAGTAGACGAGGATAAGCTTAAATGTTTTTCGACATCAACTTTTGTTATTCTTCCTCGTGGTCCAGTACCTATAATATCTTTGGTATTTATAGAATTCAAAGATGCTAACTTATTAGCTAAAGGTGTTATAAATATTCTAGCCATCAATTTATTTTAATCTTTGTAAAGAACTTGTTTAACAGAAAACACTATTTCATCTGGAGTTATCAAGGCTGCTTTTTCCAGATTTTCAGCATACGGCATAGGTACGTCTTTCCCTGTACAATTCAATACTGGGGCATCCAAGTAGTCAAATGCCCTTATCATAATCTGTGCTCCAATATAACTTCCGATGGAACAAACAGGAAAGGATTCCTCTACCGTTACACACCTATTTGTCTTTTTTACTGAGTCAATTATAGTATCAAAATCAAGTGGCCTTAGTGTTCTTAAATCAATTATCTCTGCGCTTATACCTAGTTCCCTCAACTTTTTATCAGCTTCTAGCGTATGCATCATACCAATCCCGTAGCTTATAATTGTTACGTCTTTCCCAGTTGAAACAGTTTTCGCTTTTCCAATTTGTATAACTAATTCGGAATTAATATTTACTGGGAAAGATTTTCCATACAAAATTTCATTTTCAAGAAAAATAACAGGATTATTTTCTCTGATTGCTGACTTAAGTAGGCCCTTTGCATCTTCTGCAGAAAATGGTTGAATTACTTTCAAGCCAGGAATTGAAGCGTATAATGATGCGAAGTCCTGGCTATGTTGGGCAGCCACTCTTGCAGCAGCTCCATTTGGCCCTCTAAACACTATCGGGCAATTAATTTGCCCTCCTGACATATAATTTGTTTTAGCAGCAGAGTTTACTATTTGATCTAAAGCTTGCATTGCGAAATTGAAAGTCATAAACTCGACAACTGGTCTTATCCCTGTAAAGGCAGCTCCAACAGCTAGTCCAGTAAACCCGTGCTCAGTGATGGGAGTATCGATTATTCTTTGTGGACCAAATTCCTCAAGTAATCCTTGGCTTATTTTATAAGCTCCTTGATACTCTCCTACCTCTTCACCTATCAATAAAACGTCATCATCAAGCCTCATCTCTTCAGCAATTGCACTATTAATTGCTTCCCTGACTGTTAATTCGTTTATAGACTGATTTTCGTTAGCTTCTTGATCAAATTTTTCTGCTTCATTGATGATTGAAGGCACACTACTTACTTTCTCTTCTATCCTCAAAGTTTCTTCGCTATCGATTTTAGTTGAAGGCTCTCTTTGCTTAATAGAAACATCTCTTTTTTCGTTAATCTCTGATGAACCTTCGGTTTCAATAATTGCAATCAAGGAATTAACTTTAATATTTTCTGTTCCCTCTCTGACGACCAAATCAACAATGGTTCCTTCCTCAATGCTTTCATATTCCATAAGAGCCTTGTCTGTCTCAATATCGGCTATGATATCACCAGGCTTAACCTTGTCTCCAGGTTTTACATACCATTTCGCTAGACTTCCTTCCTCCATAGTTGGTGAAAGAGAGGGCATTAATATTTCGGTCTTCATTTTTTTTCCTAATTTTTAATTAGCGTAAACATCAGTCCAGAGCTCTTCAATATCAGGTTCTGGGCTCTCTAAGGCAAAGTCAGAGGCTTCAGTTACTATTGCTTTAATCTCAGCGTCCTTCGCTTTAAACTCTTTTTCTAATATTTTATGCTTTTCAATCAATAGAGACCTTAGCGAGTCAATAGGGTCTTTTTCTTCCCTAATTTTTTGTACTTCTTCTCTAGTTCTATACTTTGCAGGATCAGACATAGAGTGTCCTCTGTATCTATATGTTTTCATTTCAAGGATAAAGGGGCCCTTTCCGGATCTACAATGATCTGCAGCGTAAGAGGCTTCTTTCGCTACTTCAAGAACATTCATGCCATTGACAGCTTTTCCTGGAATATTAAACGCCTGTCCTCTTGCAAACATCTCTTCTGTAGAAGATGCTCGAACCATTGAAGTGCCCATGGCATATTGGTTATTTTCTATGACAAAGACCACAGGCAATTTCCAAAGTGAAGCCATGTTGAAAGCCTCATAAACTTGTCCTTGGTTTGCTGCGCCTTCACCAAAGTAAGTAAAACAAACATAATTATTTTTTTTATATTTATTTGCAAAAGCGATACCGGCTCCTATTGGTACTTGTGCACCGACTATTCCATGCCCGCCAAAAAAACCTTCACTTTTCGAGAACATATGCATAGACCCACCTTTTCCCTTTGAATATCCGGTAAAGCGACCTGTTAGTTCTGCCATAACCATCTTTGGATCCATCCCACAAGCAAGCATATGTCCGTGATCTCTGTAAGACGTAATATTTTGGTCGCCGTTTTTCTTAATCGAGTCTATTCCTACAACAACTGCCTCTTGGCCAATGTATAAATGGCAAAAGCCTCCGATGTGCCCCATTCCATAAAGCTGACCAGCTTTTTCTTCGAATCTTCTTATAAGGAGCATTTTGTGGTAGAGCTGGAGCAACTCTTTTTTTGACATACTAAATTTTTTCATAAATATAGTTTAGCGTTAAACTAATTATTTTCAACACATATTTTAAAATACAATTAGTTCTTCTTCACCTATCATCCCCAAAATTTTTCTTGCCTGTTGATCGAGAAGCTCGAGGTCAAGTGAAGTGTTAGAGAGCCGTTTGATTTTGTTTTTAATTGCTTTAGTTTCATTAATAAGTAAATTTAGCTCTTTAGTTAAAACTTTTTCTTTTGCTAAAAGCTGATACTTGGCTGAAACGCCAAACTCCCCGTTGAATGATGCGATTATAAAATAAAAAGATAGTATAAAGCATACCGCAGATAAGGTGATTTCTAAAATTTTAAAGCTTCTGAACAATTAAGGCTCCTTAATCGAATCATTACATAATTGATTCGCAAAAGGAATCATTTTTTTTATAATTTAAGTGATTCGACTCCTGGAAGTGATTTGCCTTCTAGCCATTCCAGAAAAGCACCTCCTGCTGTTGACACATAAGTAAATTTTGAAGCTGAAGCTGATTTTTTAAGAGCGCTTACAGTATCGCCACCCCCCGCTACCGATATTAATTGTCCTTCGAAAGTTCTGTTTACTGCATGTTTTGCGATATTATTGGTGCCGTGATCAAAGGGAGAAGTTTCGAATGCGCCTAATGGGCCATTCCAAATTAAAGTTTTCGATTTATCAATAATATCCATTAATTTTTTTTGAGTTAGTGGTCCAATATCAAGGATCATTTGATCTTTTGGGCAATAATCAATACTGCAGGTATGTGTTTTCGTGGTTTTATTAAGAGAGTTTGCGCAGACGATGTCCAGTGGTAAAACTAATTCACATTTTTTTGATTTTATTTCTTGAATGATTCCCTCTGCAGTCTCGATCATTCTTTCTTCTGTAAGTGAGTTCCCAATTCCATATCCTTTGGCACTAAGAAACGTATTGGCCATTGCTCCGCCAATTATCAAAAAATCTACTTTATTGCTCAAATTGTCGAGAATTTCGATTTTTGTGGATATTTTGGAGCCTCCAACAATAGCTGCAACTGGTTTTAAGGGTTGATCTAACGCTAACGACAATGCCTTAAGTTCGGTTTGCATCAAGAAACCAGCAAAGCTTGGTAGGTATTTAGTTATTCCCTGAGTAGAGGCATGAGCTCTATGTGAAACTGAGAAGGCGTCATTACAATAAATATCGCCAAGTGATGCAAGTTTAAAACTAAAATCAGGACTATTATCCTCCTCCAACCTAGAAAAACGCAAATTCTCTAATAAGAAAACTGAAGGGAAGGGAGCATTATCAATTTCTTTTTTGCATATATCTATTTCAAGTGAAGGCAGAAATATTATATTTATACCCAGTGCCTCTTTTAGATATTTGAGCAAAATTTTTAGGCTAAGATCTTCATTTATTTTTCCGTCTGGTCTTCCAAAGTGGGATATTATAACTACTTTGTTGGCGTTTTTGATTAAAAAAATTATTGTTTCTTTTGATTTTTCTATTCTTGATATATCATCGCTCTTTCCATTCGAGTAAGGAATGTTAAGGTCAAGACGTAAGACAACAGTCTGTTTTTTAACATTAGCTTCTTGGATTTTTTTTACCATTAAGTTCAGAAATATTTGATGTTAAATTAATGACTCAACCTGCCGACAAATTTCGTCGACATTGATTTTGAAATGATCAAAAATATGTTTTGCAGGCGCAGACACCCCAAAACCACTCATACCTATAAATGAGGTTTTTGTTTCGCTGCTACCATTTTTATAGAGCCATTTTTCCCAGCCCAGCATTACACCCGCTTCTATAGCTATCCTGACGGTGCCTCTTGGCAAAATTTTCTTCTTATATTTATCATCTTGTTCATCAAACAATTCCCATGATGGGAAGGAAACTACTCTAGTGCCAATTCCTTTGTTTTCTAATACTTGTCTTGCTTCCATTGCAAGCTGGACTTCTGAACCGGTTGCCAAAAGGATAACTTTTTTCTTATTAATAAAATCCTTTACTATGTAGGCACCCTTTTGAGTATGATTTAACAAAGACTGTTCTTTTCTTATTAAAGGTAAATTTTGTCTTGATAAGCAAATAATTGATGGTTTGTTTTTTGATTTAAGTGCAATTTCCCAGCATTCAATAGTCTCTATAATATCACAGGGTCTAAAAACGTTTACATTTGGAATAGAGCGAAGAGATGCCAAATGTTCAACTGGTTGATGTGTCGGCCCATCTTCACCTAAGCCAATACTGTCATGGGTCATAACATAAATTACACCCAAACCCATTAAAGCACTTAAACGAATTGCGCCTCTGCAGTAGTCTGAGAAGGTCAGGAATGTACCACCATAAGGAACTACTCCTCCATGTAAAGCCATACCATTCATAATAGAGGCCATTCCATGCTCTCTTATACCATAGTGAATATATCTGCCCGATCGATTAATTTCTGAAAAAACCTGAAGCGTTTTTGTTTTGGTATTATTTGAACCTGTCAAGTCGGCAGAGCCCCCAATAGTGTTACTAAAATAATCATTTATCAGATCTAGGCATATCTCACTTGCTTTTCTGGTTGCTAGTACACTTTCGTATTCTTTTGAATGAAATTTTTTAAAATTTTTAATTCCGCTAGTAAGACTCGAAGGGAATGTTTGATTTATCTCACTTAGAAAAACAGCTTTTCTCTTTTTTGACAAAGATTGGAAACGGTCAGACCAATCTCTAAACTCTTGGACATTCTTTTTTCCAACTTTTTCCCAAGCATCTTTTATGTTTGAAGGGATAACAAACTCTTCATATTTCCAATCGTAATTGATTCTTACTTTTTCAACCTCATTTTTTCCTAATGGTGCTCCATGTACTCCTGAAGTTCCCTGTTTAGAATCTGAACCATACCCGATTATCGATTTTGCAGCGATTAGAGAAGGTCGGCTATCTTTTTTTGCCTCACACAGCGCTTTGTCAATCTCAATCGGGTTATGAGCATTACAAGAAAAAGTAGACCACCCAGAAGATTTAAATCTGGAGATCTGGTCGGTTTTGCAAGAAAGATCTATTCCTCCATCAATAGTAATTCCGTTGTCATCCCAAATCACTATAAGTTTCCTTAACTTTAGTTTGCCTGCCAATGATATAACCTCTTGGCTTATCCCTTCCATTAAGCACCCATCCCCAGCAATTACGTATGTGTAGTGGTCACAGAGATCAACGCTCCACCTAGCTCTAATGAATTCCTCAGCAATAGCAAACCCTACCGCATTTCCAAGACCTTGCCCCAAAGGACCTGTAGTCGTTTCAATGCCAGAAATATGTCCATATTCGGGGTGCCCTGCAGTTTTTGAATTAAGCTGTCTAAAGTTTTTAATATCTTCCAAAGTTATGTCTGGATATCCAACCAGATAAAGCAAAGAATATAAGAGCATTGATCCGTGACCTGCAGATAAAATGAACCTGTCTCTATCAAACCAATCAGGTTCAGAAGAGATAAACTTTAAATGTTTTTCAAATAAAACAGTTGCAACATCAGCCATCCCCATCGGCATTCCTGGATGCCCACTATTTGCTTTCTCAACACCATCCACAGACAACATCCTTATTGCCGTGGCTTTTTTCCAGTGGTCGGGGAAAGCTTGTCTTAGAGTTTTAAGATCCATATTAAAATAATTTTGCTTACAAACGTTTTCGTTATAATATTTAAATTTTCAGCTTAGTAAAACGAATTTTTATTTTAGAAAAAGGTTTGTGTTAAATCAAATAGAAGGGTTATAATAGTAGAGATTTTATCCTATGAGCCAGATAGTTAAATTAGAGAAAAGATTTGAAAACGCTTTAGAAAAGCTGGAACTTGCTTTGGAAAATAAGAATGTGAGGGAAGTTTCATATAGTATTGATGAAAGAGAAAAAGTTAAAGCGGATAGTCATCATAATATTGATGATTTGTTACACAAAGTTGAGCAGTTAGAGAGGGCGGCGGAGAATGATGCTGAAGAAATAGATAAACTAGTAACAAAATTAAAGAAAATATTAGAGACAGGTAATGACTGAGTTAGAGATATCAATCGGAGGAAGAATTTTTTCAGTAGCTTGTGATAACGAGGAGCAGGACAAAGTAAAAGAGGCCGCTTCATTAATTAATGAGGAGGCTGATGCGATACAATCACAATTAGGGAGGCTTCCTGAGTCAAAAATGTTATTGCTTTCTGCATTGATGGTTGCGGATCGTTTGGTAGATGTGGAGTCAGAGTCAAAGGTGTTCAAGGAAAAATCTGAAGATCTATTAGATCTTAAAAATAAAAATAAAGAGTTAGAAAATCAGAGAACTTCAATAGAAAATGATTACCAAAAGCTTGAAAATTTAATCGAAAGAATATTAGGTAAACTAGAAATGGTTTCAAACATCAGTGATAAAAAAACTGATACATTACTTTCGGATGAAACCACAAAAAATATAATTGAAACTGATCAACCGAAACTGTTTTAAGAATTTTCTTCTCTTATCTTGGTTGCTGCATCTTGGCTAAAGGATACTTGCTTTTCTTTTAATAATTGGTCCAACTCTCCTGACATGGTCATCTCAGTGATTATATCTGAACCCCCAATAAATGCATTTTTCACGTATAGCTGAGGAATAGTGGGCCAATCAGAGAAATCTTTAATACCTTGTCTAATCTCGTCGTCTTCTAAAACATTCACATCCTTAAAATTGACCTCCAGATAATTTAAAATACCTGCCACCCTACTAGAGAAACCACATTGTGGCATTTTGGAAGTACCTTTCATGAAAAGCACAACGTCATGATCATTAATAATTGTTTCAATTTTAGTTTTAACTACTTCATTCATTTTAGCCTCCTATTTAATTTTTGTTTGCAAAGCAAGGGCATGTAGAATTCCGTCACTCCCATCCATTGCTCCCTCTAGAGCTTTATAAACCAATTTATGCTGCTCTACACGAGATTTCCCCCTGAACTCTTGAGCAGTAATTATAGCAGAATAGTGATTGCTATCTCCTGCTGTGTCAACAATTTCAATGTCTGCCTGAGGAAAGCTTTTTTTTATAAGGTCCCTTATTTTTTCGGTACTTATTGCCATGAAACTTATGTCCTTCTTTTGTGAGTTAATTCAAATTATTTTTATTCTCCATCATATTACTAATTGCATTATGGTAAAGATCATTTACGTGAGCAAGGGTTAGAATATTTGACCCAAAACAAAGGTTGGCTCCTTTGGCAACACCCAATTTAGTTAATGCAATCTCTTGTTCTTTAGCTAAAGAGGTGAGTTTATTTTCTTTTAATGGGTTGACACTGATAATATAACGAGCTTGAGTTTCATTGAAAAAGTACTCCAATGAACCTGCAATCACTTCAAAACCTAACTCATTAACAATTGCTAATTCGCATAAGGCAAGCGCTATTCCACCATCAGATATGTCATGAGCGTTGGAGATAAGTTTATTAGAAAATAAATGCAAAATAAATTGACCGTTACGCTTTTCTTGTTCTAAATCAACTTTAATATTTACATCCTCAACTTGAGCTTGCGAGACCTCAGCAATAAGAGCTAGTGCGGTAGCCTTTGTATTGGTTGATCCAACAATATAATAAAAGTCATCTTTATTTACCCATCCCAAGCTTTGCTTTGAAGTATTTTCTATAAGGCCTACGCCTGCGATAGTTGGGGTTGGCAAAATTGATTTCCCATCAGTTTGGTTGTAAAAGCTGACATTCCCAGAAACTACTGGGAAGTTTAATTCAATGCAGGCCTCTTTTATCCCTTTAATACAGTTTACAAACTGTCCCATTATTACTGGGTCTTCTGGACTTCCAAAGTTAAGATTATCGGTAATTGCTAATGGAGTTCCTCCTGACGACACAATGTTTCTATAACATTCAGCTACAGCTTGTTTTCCGCCTTCGAATGGGTCTATAGAGCATAGTATTGGATTACTGTCACAGGAAAACGCTAATCCATAGTTTGTATCGTTAATTTTTGTAACTGCAGCATCCAAACTGGGTCGTTTTAGAGTTTTATTCAGTATCATATGGTCATATTGTTCCCAAACCCACCTTTTTGAGCAGTGATTTGGCGACGACAGCAAGATCTCAATTGCATCTTGAATGCTTGTCTTCGGTAGCTTAGGGTAAGACCTTGACCGTTCATTAGTAGTCCAAGGTCTGTCATATTGAGGTGCTTGATCTGCTAAACACTTAAGAGGTAGGTCAGCAACAATTTTTTCTTGAAAATTTATTACTATCTTATCCTCTGCCGTTGTATTTCCAATTACAGCAAAATCAAGATCCCATTTATTAAAAATTTCTTTTGCTTGAGCTTCATGCCCTGGTTTTATTACTGCTAACATCCTTTCTTGGCTTTCGGAAAGCATTATTTCGTAAGCAGTCATCTCATCTTCACGAATTGGAACTTTGTCTAAATTTAAATAAATACCAAGATTACCTTTGTCCCCCATTTCAATTGAAGAACATGTTAATCCTGCTGCTCCCATATCTTGAATTGCAATCACACACCCACTCTTCATAAGTTCAAAACATGCCTCCATGAGTTTCTTTTCTAAAAAAGGGTCTCCTATTTGAACACTAGGTCGCTTGGCTTTATTTCGTTCATCATCAGAATCAAAGCTTTCCGATGCCATGCTGGCACCTCCAACTCCATCTCTTCCCGTTTTTGCACCCATATAGACTATCTTAGAGCCTACGCCACTTGCTTTTGAATAAAAAATCTCATCTCTATTTAATACGCCCGCAGCAAAAGCGTTAACTAGGCAGTTGCCATTATATGTGGTGTGAAACCTAAGTTCTCCGCCTACATTAGGTACCCCAAAAGAATTGCCATAGTGGCTAATACCTTTAACAACTCCGCGAAGAATTTCCTTTGTTTTAATATTATCAGCCGATCCCATCGACAAAGAGTTCATTACAGCAATGGGCCTGGCCCCCATGGTAAATACGTCTCTCAATATACCTCCAACGCCAGTTGCTGCTCCGTTGAAAGGCTCGATATAACTGGGATGATTATGACTTTCCATTTTAAAGGCCAATGCTAGTTTTTTATCAATAGCTACAATGCCAGCATTTTCACCAGGGCCACAAATAACTTGGTCCCCGTTTGATGGAAGTTCTTTAAGCCATTTTCTTGAAGACTTATATGAACAATGCTCGTTCCACATAGCTGAAAAAATACCTAGCTCAGTAATATTTGGGGTTCGGTTCAATATTCTTTTAATTTGATTATACTCGTCGGTTGTAAGACCATGTGAATCTATAATTTTAGGAGAATGATCCTTAGACTTCATTGTTATATGCTCAATTAGTTTCTTGCTTTTTTAATATAAACTGTCTGGCAAGAGCATTGTCCTTGTCTGAAAGACCAAGCAAACTGCAAAATAATCTCATAAATCCGTCCTCTTGATAAGTTCTTTTACCATCCACCATGACTAGTATCCAAGAGTCTTTTAAAAGATTGAATCTCTCTTCGTACGGTATATTTTCTTTTATTATCTTTGTGAACTGAATATTATCGTTTGATTGACCCTCTAGTTTAGCAGCCATATCAAGCACTTTTTCAGTCCCTTCTTCATCAAGTTCAAATCTGTTCTT
>CACAFI010000028.1 GCA_902531755.1 uncultured Alphaproteobacteria bacterium | reverse complement strand
TCTGGTTCACTTGTAATGTCATAACCTCTGTTCCTTGATCCCCTACAAAGGCAGCCGAAACCTCTACAGGATAGGTCAAATTTTCTGGATTGAGAGGACCCTGGTCTCCAACTGGGAAAAGGCTATCAAGAGGAATATTAGCTACAGCACTTCCAGCTTGTTCATCAGAAAAGCTTCCTGGACCCTGCCATTTATTTCCTGAGTTTGGATCATGTATCTCCAGCAGAAAACCTTCGCCAACAGTAGCGTCCGGCGACATGATTGTCATAGTCCCTGCAGAACCAACGGCCGGATCGAAAATAACTTGAAGTTGAATACTACTATCTAACATTTGAACGCCTCCTAATTGTGGCTAATGAATTTTTCTCAATTCCTTAAAAGAATCATATTTTTATACTTCCATCGCGAAATGCTGACACAAACTAATATAACATGCTGTGACTTTCGTCACTTCTTTTAAATTTACTACAAATTTATCAAAAAAAAAAGTAGAATCTCTGATAGATAACTGCATACCAGCCTGACTGCTATTCTGACTGGCTCACTTTTCTGTGAAAGCCCCTCGCCGCGCCACTTCAATTCGAGCTAGCAGATATTGTGCTATTGTGCGTGTGTCACCAACAATCTCGACACTTGCGGTCATCCCGGGAATGAATTGGGCTTCCTCATCACCTCTATCAAACTTTCGCGAATTCGTAATGACCCTCACAGGGTAATAAGATGATCCATCATCCCTCATCTCAGTATTAATTCCAATTTTTTGCACGTTAGCATCTAAATATCCATAAACACCAGCATCATAAGCGGAAAAACTTACTCTAGCCTTTTGATTTAAAGTAATTGCAGAAATATCTTGTACCTGCAATTCAGTTTCAATTACGAGTTCATCCGAAAGCGGAATAATCTCTACAATCTCCACGCCTGGTGAAACTACTTCTCCTATTGTTGTAACTTCTACTTTGGATATTGTACCATCCGTAGGCGCTTTTATTTCTGTGCGTGCAACCCTGTCGGATAGTTGATCCTGACGCATGGTTGCTTTTGCTAATTCAGATCGTGCTGTCTCTATTTCCTCTTTTGCTCTTGAAATATACTTCTGTCTCGAAATCCGAATTTGTTGATCAATCCGATCTTTTTGCAAATCGATCCCAGGCATTGAGACTTTTGCCTGTTCAATTTTTGCTTCCACGGCTGCTATTTTCTGCTTGAGTTGGACAATCTTTATTTTTGGCTCAAAACCTTTCTGCACCATTGGTTTAATTAAATCGAGCTCTACCTCCAATAAATCCTGCTCTAAATCGGCGTTTTTCAACTGTGTTTTTAGCTCTCTCCGTTGTTGTTCAAGACTTTCTTGCTCACTGATCAATAGCTTAATCTCTTCCGAAAGTGTTTCTGCCCTTGCTTGATAAATTTCCATTTGAAGCAAAACCAAATCTGGTCTCGCATTTCTCAATTCATCAGAAAATATAGGCTTCTCTAATTTTGCTTCAAAATTAAGCCTTTCTAATTTAGCTAGAGCGGAAAAATACTGCTCCTCATTCATCTTTTGCTCTGTTACAAAATCAATATCCACTAGCTTAAAAAGAATTTGGTCTTGCTTTACGACTTCACCCTCTTCCACAAGAATAGCCTCGATACTTCCCTGAAATTCACTTTGAACAGTTTTTGCCTTTGATGCTGGAATAATTTTTCCATTTGCTCTGATTACCTCATCAATTTCAACAACCATCGCCCAATAAACTGCACCGGATATTAACAAAACGAGAGTGATAAAGAATATACTTACAGCTCTACTGATTGAGTTTGATGCATAAACCAGGTTATTCCCAAGTTCGGTCTCAATAGCAGTAGAAATATCTGTTTCATTGCTATTTTGAGATCTAATGCCGAACCATGATAAAACCTTAGAAACTATCTTATCCACCATACCATCTAGACCAAGACGACTAAAGAGCTCAGCTATTTTTCTGCCAAAAGCTTTCACGGTTTGTAAAATCAATCCGAATATAATGCTGAGCCAATTTTTGAAGGTTTGCATCATCTAAATTCCCTGGAGCAAAAAATTAATGTTATTGTAGAGATTAAGAAAAACCTTGCAAGCGCTTAAGAATTTCGTCCTTTTTACCATCAACAGTTACTTTACCTTCATCAACAGCAATAACGCGATCTACCATTTTTAAAAGGCTCATTCTGTGGGTTACCAAAATTAAAGTCTGATCCCCAAAATAATTATTTAAATTCTCAATAACCTGCTTTTCTGTAGATTGATCCATAGAACTTGTTGGCTCATCAAGAAGAAGAATTTTGGGTTTGCGCACGATCGCTCTGGCTAAAGTAATGGCCTGACGTTGGCCCCCGGAAAGCTCTCTACCATTTTCTGATAAATAATAATCAAATCCATTTTGCAATTTATTAATGAAATCCAAGCAGCATGATATTTTTGCTGCTTTTAAAATCTCTTCCTCACTAACCACATCTAACCCAAACGCAATATTATCCCTAATAGATCCAGAGAATAAATAAGGGTTCTGAAGAACAACTCCAATATTCTTCCTTTTATCATCAGCACGCAATTGTTGGACATTAGCACCATCAATCATAACGGATCCCGAACTGCAGTGATGCAAACCGAGAATGAGCTTCAAGATTGTTGTCTTGCCACACCCAACCTTACCCAAAATCGCAACTTTTTCGCCAGCTTTAAATTTTAATGAAATATTATTGAGCACCTTTTGCTCTGACTGCGGATAGTTGAATTCAACCTCCTTAAATTCAACATCTCCAACTATATCTGTTCTAGCAAAAGAATAATTCGTCTTTTCGTCTTGAGAGGATTCATTCATAAATTGAGAAACCACTTTATAAGCTGACATGGCGCTGTTCAATTTATTCAACAGGCCAGATAACTGGCCAAGAGGTTGGAGAGTCCTACCCGATAATATCATAGTCGCAATGAGTGCTCCCATTGATAGGGATGCATCTGCAACTAAAACCACACCATAAGCTACTACTGCCAATTGAGATCCTAGGACAGCCATTGAAGAAAAGTTCGAAGCCAATTGCGAAAGAAGCCTTGAAACCACATTAGTATCTGATTGATGCACAACTGAATTCATCCAACGCTCACGAAGAACATCCCCACCTGAGATTGTTTTAACTGTTTCCAGGCCAACAGCCATCTCTGTAAGTACTGAGTTTTTTGAAATTGCATTTTCAAGTGATTGTTCTGCCAATCTTTTCATAAATGGTTGTAATATAATAGAAAATAAAATAACCGTTGGGACCACTATCATGGGAACATAGGCCAGAGGACCTCCAACAAGATAAATCACAAAAATAAAAAGAAAAGTAAAAGGTAGATCTGCAAAGGCTAGTAACGAAGCAGAATTAAAAAACTCCCTAAAGGTTTCAAATTCTCTTACAATACTGACTATTGCACCACTTGTTTTGGGTGCTTTTTCTATATCATAGTCAACAATTTTATCAAAAACATCATTTGACGATTTTTTCTCCATAATTGACCCAGATTTATCAAGAAAATAGGCACGTAACACCTTGAAGATATAATCAACAACGATTATGCTTCCAACACCTATAACTATGGCCGTCAATGTGTAGTAGGCTGAGGGACCAAAAGAGGCATTGGGAAGAATCCTATTATATACCACCATGATATATAAGCCTGTCACAATAGAGAAGATGTTTATAAAGACAGAGGCAAGAATAGCCTGAATATAAGACCACTTCTCGGCTACCAAATATTTGAAAAACCAATGGTCTGCCATTAGATCACCGGCCTATGTCATCAAATGAAACAGTGAAAAGATCTGGATATAATCCGTGGAGGTTGAGTACCTCAGCCCATAAGTTTTCCAAATCAGCCTCCTGATCGACTAATTTTAATTCTGAATCCAGAATACTTTCATCTGCGGACACTACTTCGGACAAATTAAAGGCTACATTCTCTGACATTTCTCTAGCCTCACTAAGTTTTGCCTTATGAAAAATTACATCTTTTTTTGTTTGCTCAACTGATTTCTTAGCTGAATCTATTTCACTTTTGAGGGAAGAAAGCCGAGTTTCCAAATCTTTCCGTAGCGCCAGTTGCCTTTGACTAACAGAGTTGGCTTTGTTAACCAAAGCCCTTATTTGTGAGTCACTTTTTCCACCATCAAAAAGACCAAATTCACCGAGAAGATTTAAACTAACTTGCATGTCACCATCGTAATTATCAACATCAAACGCCTTCGTTTCAACACTACTAGTAAATCTTGGTAGGTACTCTGATCTATGTTGTGCAATTTCATATTCTGCAATATTTTGTTCTATGGCTAAAAGTGATTCTTCTAAAGAATATTGATCTAGCTCAAATCCTGTCCCACCTAATCTACTAAAAACTCCTCTGGACAAACTACCCAACATTTTTGGATCAAAACTATCAGCAGTGTCCCCTGGAAAGTTTTCTGAATATTCTATCTTTGCTTTTGAAAATATCTGATTAAATGATGCTAGACGAGAATTATGTCGTGTCTTTGCTTGCTCAGTCATGGTCACCTCTGAAAGCACAGAAACACCCCCTAGAAATCGATCCTGTGCATCAATGACATAACCATCAATATTCTCTGTGAACGCTTCAAGTATCAATTTTTTTCGGCTAAGAGAGTTATATTCGAGGTATATCTTGACCAAATCAAAGGCTGTTTCGTTCACCTTAATAGCCAAATCCTTATACTGATATTGCCATTCAAAAATTGATATTTGAGTATTAATTTCTCTTCTGCCATAATCAAGAAAGGGGTAATCTACTTTTAAATATAAATCCATATAATCATTGGAAGACATTCTGGTATTACTACCCTCTTTATACAGTCTATAGTTATTTGTTGTACCCAACTTTAATTGTGGAGCATAATCAGAAAATGTTGCCTGCACTTCTGCATCTTTCTCAATGACCTTTAATTTCCCTTCAAATAACTCCCTTTTTAAAAGTAAGGCCTCTCTTACTTTTTCATAAAATTGGTCTGTAGAGACTCTCTCTACACTATTAGAAGCTGCTCCAGAAAAGTTGCCTGATTTTAGATCAAGTTTAACCTTTCTCTCTGTAAAAGTGGGTAAAGCTTTGTTTTTCACCAATGCACGCTGATCTACTTCTCCACCGAATCCAAAAAGTTCAACGTTTCCAGCATATTTAACCAGTTCAACAGCCCTGTCACAAGATGAAGCTAATAACAGGAAAGATAACAAAAAATAACTTTTAGTTTTATGGAATTTCATGAAGCCAACTATTTAAATTATTATATGTTCAAGTGGATTATTGGTTGTAAATGCATCATGATCTTCGTTTTCGAATAAGAACAAGGCAGTTTCGGATAATTCCTGAGGGTCTACCCTGCTCAAAATAGTGCCAGAATATTCATAATCGTTAACAGTAAGTGTTCCTTCCTTGAAGGATAATTCATCTTTCGAGCCTATACCGAGACGCGTTAAGTCGACAATATCCCCCGTCGAAAAATCCTTAATTATGTCTAAACCTTGATCCTCACCAGTTAAGCCAAATACGTCAGAACCCTCTCCCCCTTTTAGTACATCTTGTCCAGCTCCACCAAAAAGCGTGTCAGATCCCAAACCACCGTCTAAAACCTCATCTTGAGCGCCCCCAAAAATTTCATCGTCGCCGTCTCCACCAATATATTCCATTGCTGTATGATCTGCTGCAATAATTACATCATCGTACTCGGTTCCTATTAAAAGCTCAAAATTATAGGCTTTCACTTCATCAAATTCGACTATCACAAAGTTTACTATTTCATAAATAGAGTCCGTATCTTCATTAGTATAAATCTCGCCAAAAGCGAGATCAGCTCTTATCCCACCAGTCAATAATTCAAAAGATGCTGTGTCGATACCATCACCGCCACTTAAAATATCAAAGCCAGCACTTGCATAGATCAGATCATCCCCCTCTTGACCATAAATAATATCATCACCGGATCCACCTTTAATATTATCATTACCCTCCTGACCAAAGATAGTGTCATTGCCCGATCCACCATCAATTTGATCATCACCTTCACCACCATAGATTTCGTCACTTCCTGAACCTGTTTTTATGACGTCATTTCCCTTCCATCCATCAACTGAAAGGTTATTATTACTAGAGTTTTGATAATCATCTGCAGAAGAAGAAAGTAGTTGCGCAACAAGTGGTATCACTGAACCACTCTCATCCACTTTTAGAGTTCTCTGACCATTACTATCTAAAAGATATTGTCCATCCAAATTTAAATCAGTAGCTACATTTTTTGCATAAGACAAATAAAGCGTGTGAGTTACAGCCTCACTGATACCCTCATCCCTTCCATCATTTACTGAAATTTCAAAAGTCCTATTCCCTGGCACAGGAGTATCTGATGAGTTGAAAAACAATATCTTGGACATTTCTTGTGCATATTTATCGGGAGTAGCTTTTCCAGTAACCGTCAACTCACCAGTCTCAGAATTATAATCACTGGCAGTTAGTCCATCTGATAACTTCAGATTTTGAGAAACATAAAGAAAATCACCAGTTTGAGGGTTGGTTAGTCTTATAGTGGCTGAAACTAGAAATACATTATCATTGTCAGAAAAGGTAAGTGAGTCTTTAGGAAATGCTCTTATAGCATGGATCGGAAGAGGGTTGCCAAAATCATCAGTTTCATCTTGGCTCAACTCAGTATCATTGGCAAAGCCTGTCAGTTCAGACTCTATACTTGCCTGCGGAGTGTCATTAATCAGAGTAACACTAAAATTTAGGTAACCAGTTTGCTCTGACTGACCGTCAGAGACCAAAAAGTCAATCTTGTCACTTTGAATTTCATTACCTGCATGAACAATAAGTATATCTTTATTTCGTATTGCCTCAAACGGAATTAAACCAACAAGATCCAGGTCATTTTCTGAAATTAGGTTATTTCTTTCCAACTCTGAAAGGTCCTTCCAAGATTCATTATCTTCAATTAAATCTCCATCTCTTGCCAAAGTTTCAAGGGCGTTTTTATTAACAAACATCAATGGCTTTTGAAGTGGTCCTCGTTGATTATCTGGCACCAACTCACCTAAATCATCGAGCAAATAATACTGAAAGGTTCCATTGTCACTCTCAACCTTCAGTCTGTATCGTGCGCGATCAATATTTAAATCACCCATTGCTTGCTGGAGCGATGAAATATCATTAGCATCGAGAAACGCCTGTTGTACTGCTGAAGAATTAGCTGATCCAACAGCATCCCGGTGAAACAATTCTATAATGAATGAGTTACCACCCTCCGGCAGTGAAAGACCAGTCGTAAAATCTACAGGGTTGCCACCAAATTTGATAGATAAACTATCACCTTCTATGTCAGATACATCAATCACATCCGTAGTGAAAATTTTCGCCTCTCCTTCTCCAAGTGACAATGTACCAAGGGTAATATCAGGTGGATCATTTACAGGAGTTACTGTTATTTCCATGGTTGGTAGCAAGTCAATATTACCATCAACATACTCGGCTTCAGTTCCACCACCACCAACACTCATAGCACTTATTTTCACGTGGAATGGCTGTTCATTAGTAGAAAAATTATCTGGAAAACTAAACCTTGCAACGAAGTCCTCTTGTGCACCTTTGTCCGTTTGAACCGCAAAAAAGAATTTATCTTCCTTAACATCTCCCACGAACTGGCCAATGCGATTTCCTTCAGCATCTAGCAAACCAACTAGTGGTCTTGCCGTTCCGCCGTCTATCTCAATTATACCGCGATTTTGAAGATAACTGGCTAAAGTTGGTTGATCAGCTGTGTCCTGAAGTGGCGGCTTGGCTAGATAAACTAAAAAAGCTCCGATCTTATCACCACCATCTGCTGTAGCGGTGATTTTACCGGATAAGTCAACTCCGGTCCGAACCAATTGGCTAGCTCCCAAATCAAGTATAGCATTTAGCCAATTTGGGTTAGAAGGTGAATAAGGTACAATTTCTGGAACGCTAACTTTAGAAACTGTATCCCTGGCTACCCAACTTGATAAGTAATCAAATCCTTGCTGACCATCCCCTAAGTCCAAAAGGTTTTGAATGTTAGTCCCAAGAATGTATGAAAGACCTTTAAATCCACCGTCGCTTTCGTGATATAAAATCGAACCAACATCAATGTACTTTCCACTATTAGAGTCGATGTATCTATCCTGGTCAATTGAAGGATCACCAGGGCCAAAGCTAGAAAATTCTATCTCATCGTCCTGAAATGAGAATTTTATTTTATTCGTTTCCCCATATAAATACTGATGCTCTTCGTCATTACTTATGGTAATAGCAGATTGCTGAATGGCTTCTTCTAATGAAGAGATGTCGCTGGCCACTCCAACTGAGGGATTACCAAAAACTTCCACGTTCAAAATCTCTTTACCAAGGAAATTTACACTGGGGGTATTATTAGAGTTTTCTGATTCATAATGCATCACAGGAATATTATAAATTCTAATGCCATCATCCTCTATTCCGGTGATTTCTATAGTTGGGGGTACGTAATCTTGTACGGTGGGATCGATGACATTTCCCTCTGCGTCTTTTAGAGTTGGCGCGTCCGCCACTGCAGAAATCTCAACCTTGAAGTCTGCCTCTTCAGCTTCGTCCTGAACAACACTACCCTGCTGGGTCTTAATTGATAACTTCGCATTCATCGAACCCGCAAGATCTTCAGGCGGAATAAAAAGAAGTTCAGACAGATTAAATCGTCCTGCCAAGTCCGGCTTGACTAAAGCATCATTACCAGAAAAAACAGCAGAACTGAGAGTATAATCGTCTCCATTCTGTGTCGCAAAATTTTGAAGTTCACTATCTCCTTCCAAGGCCTTCAGAGCCTTAATATCCTGCTCGGTTAAATCACGCCAGCTTGTCTTTGGTGAACCATCTGGACGGAAAGCATTGTTATAAGCATTATCAGATTTTAAATCCTCTATTCCAGCTTTATTAACAGTTGTTACACCATCAACCTGAGATGTATAATCGTTTAAATTAATGAGCAACTTACCCCCAAATGCAAGTTCCTCCAACCTTCCCTTGGAAACAACCATACCTCCAGAGGTGCTACCAACAAGGGTCAGTTTTATCTCAGATATAGTCTCATTCTGATCGAGAAGACGTCCCCTAATATCCATAGCCATAGGCAGCTCTTCTGTACCCCTTGCTACCATGTTGTTCGGAATATTGAACTCCACTCCATCCGCTTTTGCAGCAATAGAAATCTCTATTGTGGGCCTATCAGCTTTGGCTACTTCTGCCTGTGTACCTCCACCTCCAAAACTCACCGCACCAATCTCTAGAAGAACTGAACCCCCTTCTGTCGTTGAGAAGTTATTCGGGAAAACAATCTTTGGAGAAAATGAAGCTTCAGCCGTCTGCGAAGCCTTCACCGCAAAAACAAATTCACCCTTACCACCATTCGCTCCTGTATCAGCCATAAACTGACCAATACGATTACCACCTGAATCAACAAGCTGTAGACGCGGAATAACCTTACCATCATCAATCTCAATGAGACCCCGACCCTCAAGATAATCCGTAAGGGATCCATCATCCGGACGCTTCAAATAAACAAGAAAAGTACCAACCGTATCACCACCACTCGTCGTCGCCTTCAATATGTTAGACAAATCAATAGGCTCATCTTCCTCGCCTGCCTTAGAAATCGGCTGAGATGGATTAATCTCAGAGCCACCAGGTGTTTTTAGTTCTGGAGAATCTGCAACGGCAGCAACATCAAGTTTAAAGGTTACAGTCGTAGCCTCCGCTTGCTCTGTTGACCCCTGCTTCGTCTTAATAGAAAGACCAACATCCAATTCACCCGCAACATTCAATGGTGGAATAAAAAGAAGCTCTGAAAGACTAAACCGCCCGTCCTCTGGAACAATCAAAGGGTCGACATCTGGAGTTACAGTAGGATCAAAAGCCTCCTTGGACACATAATAAACACCACCATTGGAGTTTGCATTATATGTATTTGTTCCATCCGCAGTTGCATAATTCACAGTCGTTCCAAGATTCTTAAAAGCAGCAATATCAGCCTCATCAAGCCCGCGCCAGCTTTTCACGCCATCTCTACCCAACGACACGGCATAATCCTGTAAGGCTGTCCTTGATACAATCATCGCACCCGGCACAGCTGTTGACGAAGCGGAAAGCGTAAACTTAATCTCTGAAATTTCCTCCGCCTCATCCTTAAGACGACCACGCATGTCCATAGCTATCGGCATTTCCTCCGTACCCGGAACAACTAATCCCTCCGGTACATTTAACTCAACACCATCGGGAACAGCGTTAACTGATACTGAAAGCGTTGGAAGTTTGGCAAAAGCACCTTCTGCCCACTCGGCCTTGGAACCCCCATCTCCTACACTCACTGCACTGACCTTCAGGAGAACCGGATCATTGCCCGTAGAAAAGTTATTAGGGAAAACTATTTTAGCAGAAAAATCCTCATTTGGTCTCTTTGCTGTCTGCACAGCAAACATAAATTTATCTAAAGCAGGGTCACTCGGATTAATATCGGCCATGAACTCACCAATGCGATTTCCCGCGGAATCGACAAGTTGCATTTCTGTCTTAACCTTCTCACCAGCTATCTCGATAAGCTTACGCCCAACAAGATAATCCTTAAGAGTTCCACTTCCAGAGTGGGTGAAATAAACAAGAAAAGCACCTACTTTATCCCCACCTGTTGCTAACGCACTGATTTTATTTGATAAATCTATACCTGGTACGTTCTTATCCACAAGAATTGGAACAGGGTCTCCATTAGTATCTAAGACATTTTCGCCGTTTTCATTTACCTCATATACAGGACTTCCGTCACCATTTAATTTAGGCTCCTTTATGACAGTACTTTCATCTTCATTTCCAGAAATCGTGATAGGTTGCGAAACATTTAGATTGGCACCATTTTCATCTTTTAGAGTTGGCGCGTCCGCCACTGCAGAAATCTCAACCTTGAAGTCTGCCTCTTCAGCTTCGTCCTGAACAACACTACCCTGCTGGGTCTTAATTGATAACTTCGCATTCATCGAACCCGCAAGATCTTCAGGCGGAATAAAAAGAAGTTCAGACAGATTAAATCGTCCTGCCAAGTCCGGCTTGACTAAAGCATCATTACCAGAAAAAACAGCAGAACTGAGAGTATAATCGTCTCCATTCTGTGTCGCAAAATTTTGAAGTTCACTATCTCCTTCCAAGGCCTTCAGAGCCTTAATATCCTGCTCGGTTAAATCACGCCAGCTTGTCTTTGGTGAACCATCTGGACGGAAAGCATTGTTATAAGCATTATCAGATTTTAAATCCTCTATTCCAGCTTTATTAACAGTTGTTACACCATCAACCTGAGATGTATAATCGTTTAAATTAATGAGCAACTTACCCCCAAATGCAAGTTCCTCCAACCTTCCCTTGGAAACAACCATACCTCCAGAGGTGCTACCAACAAGGGTCAGTTTTATCTCAGATATAGTCTCATTCTGATCGAGAAGACGTCCCCTAATATCCATAGCCATAGGCAGCTCTTCTGTACCCCTTGCTACCATGTTGTTCGGAATATTGAACTCCACTCCATCCGCTTTTGCAGCAATAGAAATCTCTATTGTGGGCCTATCAGCTTTGGCTACTTCTGCCTGTGTACCTCCACCTCCAAAACTCACCGCACCAATCTCTAGAAGAACTGAACCCCCTTCTGTCGTTGAGAAGTTATTCGGGAAAACAATCTTTGGAGAAAATGAAGCTTCAGCCGTCTGCGAAGCCTTCACCGCAAAAACAAATTCACCCTTACCACCATTCGCTCCTGTATCAGCCATAAACTGACCAATACGATTACCACCTGAATCAACAAGCTGTAGACGCGGAATAACCTTACCATCATCAATCTCAATGAGACCCCGACCCTCAAGATAATCCGTAAGGGATCCATCATCCGGACGCTTCAAATAAACAAGAAAAGTACCAACCGTATCACCACCACTCGTCGTCGCCTTCAATATGTTAGACAAATCAATAGGCTCATCTTCCTCGCCTGCCTTAGAAATCGGCTGAGATGGATTAATCTCAGAGCCACCAGGTGTTTTTAGTTCTGGAGAATCTGCAACGGCAGCAACATCAAGTTTAAAGGTTACAGTCGTAGCCTCCGCTTGCTCTGTTGACCCCTGCTTCGTCTTAATAGAAAGACCAACATCCAATTCACCCGCAACATTCAATGGTGGAATAAAAAGAAGCTCTGAAAGACTAAACCGCCCGTCCTCTGGAACAATCAAAGGGTCGACATCTGGAGTTACAGTAGGATCAAAAGCCTCCTTGGACACATAATAAACACCACCATTGGAGTTTGCATTATATGTATTTGTTCCATCCGCAGTTGCATAATTCACAGTCGTTCCAAGATTCTTAAAAGCAGCAATATCAGCCTCATCAAGCCCGCGCCAGCTTTTCACGCCATCTCTACCCAACGACACGGCATAATCCTGTAAGGCTGTCCTTGATACAATCATCGCACCCGGCACAGCTGTTGACGAAGCGGAAAGCGTAAACTTAATCTCTGAAATTTCCTCCGCCTCATCCTTAAGACGACCACGCATGTCCATAGCTATCGGCATTTCCTCCGTACCCGGAACAACTAATCCCTCCGGTACATTTAACTCAACACCATCGGGAACAGCGTTAACTGATACTGAAAGCGTTGGAAGTTTGGCAAAAGCACCTTCTGCCCACTCGGCCTTGGAACCCCCATCTCCTACACTCACTGCACTGACCTTCAGGAGAACCGGATCATTGCCCGTAGAAAAGTTTTTTGGAAACTTTAAGAAAGCAGAAAAATTCTCATTTGCTTCGCCACCAGTTTTAACCGCAAACATAAATTTATCAGCACTAATGTCGGCAACAAACTGACCTTTTGGAACTTCTTGATTGTCTACAACATCAACGAGTTGAATATTCGGACTTCCATCTGTTTCAATAAGTCCACGCTCAATAAGATATTCTCTTAAAGATCCAGCATCGTCATTCTCCGGGCGAGTCAAATAAACAAGAAATGCTCCGACTTTATCACCACCACCGGTAGTTGCACTTAGCATTCCAGAAAGATCTACGTTTTCATCCTCATTAAAATTCCTTTTATCGGCACCACTTCCGGTTTTTATCTCGAAGTCATCAGCATCAGCAGTTGGATCAATAGCATTTCCGTCTGGACCTTTTAGAGTTGGCGCATCAGCAACAGATTTTATGTTTAAAGTGATTTTTCCATTTCCAGGAGGAAAAGCTACTGTCCTGGAAACATCTCCGTCTGACGTTGTGACCTGAATTTTTATATTATCAAATTTTCCATAAAGATCAGTCGCAGGACTATATTCAAGAATTGATTTGATTTCTACAGAACCTTGCGTACTTCCGGGTGTATGGCCAAAATTCGAACCAGGAATGGTATACGTTGTATTATCGTTTTGAACGGCAGAACCTGCAGACTGCCCTGCTATCTTAAGCTGGATTGAACCTGCGGGCATACCTGTAATAACAACATTATCAAGCGATTCACCCCCATCAGGAAGTTCAATACTAATAGGTATTTTTATTGGTATTCGATTACCATTGTTGTCTACCTGATCTTCTAATATTTCCGATCCATCTGGATTTTTTCCAACAAATCTCGGCGCACGAATAAAAGTTTCATCCGCAACAGGAGTAACGACGAGACTAACTACGGAAGCAGGAGAGGTTGTGGATTTTGTGACAATCGAAGTATCGTCCCCGCTTCCCACTTCAACAGATTTTGTAGACGTGACATAAACAGCTAAAGGGAATTCCCCAGAGATATTTTCACCTGCCTGCACCGAAATTGTGGTCGTAGCCTCACCAGGGGGGACTAAAATATACCAATCACCTGATGAAGCATCTCTCGCACCTTTACTTAGAGTTCCTGTTGACGGAACACCCGAAACAGTCATGAGCCAACTTTCATCGGAGGGTTTCGTCGAAGCGTGTGTCACAGTTAGATTTGCACCAACTCTTACCCCTGTGGCGTCCGTTTGATCTTCGGTAATGGAACTTAACGAAATCTCAAATGACGGCGCAGCAGGCGCACCAACCGCGTCATCGCCAGTTAAATTATTTACAGGAAGATAGGAAAAATCAACTTCCTTTAACTCAAGAAGATCTCCTGTGTCTTTTTCAACGCTCGCGTAGCGTAGAAATTGCTGACCTTCATCACGGCTTTGGTATAGCTTATCATTTTCCGTATCAAATCGAAGAGCACCCCTTAACGTATCAGAAAAATAAAATCCATCATCCGTTGTTGCCTGCCCCTCTAGATAAAAGAAATAATCTGTAAATTGCTTCTGACCATTAGGCAAAGCATTTACTACAGCACTTATATCTGTGAGATCCACTCCATTATCTAAAGCACTAATACCCGCCGCACCATGGGTCGTGACCTCATTGCCGTTATCCTCTTTATAAATAAACCCAATCTTTAATTGTAAGTTTGAAAGCGCAGAGTCTGCAGAGTCCAAAAGCTTTACACCAGATATAAAATTTACGGGGCCGAGATAGATCTTATCTAAGATATCTGAAGAAAAATCTGAAAGAGATCCAAGTAGTTTACTTGATGAACTGCTAGAAAGAGTTGGAACCTCATACATATATGAGGTATTCAAATGAATTTTTGTGATATCCTCAGTGCTAAGTAGTGATAACTCGGAATTATCTATAACGCCACGATTACCACTATCCTTCCATAAACGGAGATCGTTGAGTTCTGCACCTTCAAGTACCTGATCAGCATTGCTGTTTAGACTAGCAAGAGCAGAAAAACCGCTTCCTGCAGAAACTGCAGAATTCCCTTCTCCTATCTCATAATATTCAGTAAGCAATTCATAAGTCGTCGTGCCTCCATCTGTGGTACCTTTCACAAGAAAATAATCGTCACTCGAAGACGCATCTATCCAAGAAGATTTCACAGTCGGCATACCACTGACACCTATTCCCTGAGGTGTAATTGATACTGAATTCGATCCATCGGCCGCAACTGAAATAAAATCAACGCCATCCCCATCAGTATCAATAATTAGAGGGTCAAACCGCTGCGCATCAACCTTAAACTTTATCGTAAAGGTATCAGTTGCAGCGGTAGTTGAGCCTGTCGGATCAACAGCCATGGCGGAAAAAGTTATTGTAGGAAGACCTGCGTCATCAGCCGTGAATGAACTACCGTCCCACTTTCGTATAACACCAGTTGAGCTATCATATCTATACCCAGTATCAGGATTTCCGGCAAGCTGTGTGTCGGGAATAACCATTACCAGGTTTTCTATCTCACTCTGATCAAAAACCCATATTCCAGCAGTCGCCCCCTGAGCACCGACTGCTTGTCCTGTCGTATCATTAACAAAATACGCTCCACTGAGAACACCCTGCATTAATACCGAAACAGAATCATCATTTGATCCCTTAGACACCGAAAGGGTAGTAGTGGGATCCCATTGCAGCTCACCACTTTTTTCTTGGAATAACACACCTCCTCCCGAAGAGGCAGACGCAGTCCAATCTCCAACACCTCCGTCACCTATGATATAACCTGGAGAACTCAGGTCTCCATAGGGTGTATCACCGCTTTCTACTATCGGTTGCTGCGCGACCTGAAACACCTGAACCGAAATATTCCCAGTGGTGGTCGCAGTATCGCTGCCATCAACCGATATTCCGTTAGCCAAAATATTAAAAGTTCCCACTTTATTTACTTCGGGAACAAGATAGAGATCTGCAAGCAACGCACTTAGATCTGAGTATCCATTGGCAGTAGCGATTGCATTGGTAAGTGTGTAAACACCATTCGAATAAGCACCAGAAACATCTTGCAAGTCCCCGACAGAATCAGAACTTTTCCCAAGATAAATCTTTGATTTTGTAAAATCTACACCAGAGCTAATATCCCCTCCACTACTGTTCTTAAGGCCATTTATTTGAAGCGTTACAGAAAGTACATCCGCTATTCCACCAGAAATCGACGCGTCTATTTTTACGCTTGGTGGCGTATAGGTAGACAAATCAATATCATTGCCACTCATTGAAGATGACGTCACCTGAAGACCGGATGTATTTGTAATTGTTAATGTCGGTTCTTCAGCTTGGGGATTGACTGTTCTTTGAAAAGTAACGGTATTTGATCCTACGGTCCCTAAACCCGATTCTTGAGAATATCCCTCAACGGTAAGGCTGAAAGTGCCATTATAATCGTCGGGGAGAAATAATCGCAAAGCGTCGGAGACATGGTAGTACCCGTCTTGATAGACATTTCCGGACGCCACAGCATTGACCGTATAGCTTCCGTCTCCGTTATTCACAACACTGTCATTGCTATCCGTACTTTGAAGATAGGCACCCGAGATAGCATCAAAACCTGAAATCTTTATTGCCGTTACGGTTTCAGTCGTTCCAACTTTATCGCCCAAGGTAACACGAAAATATTTTCCGTTCGTACCATCATAAAATGCCATACCGCCCGCATCCTCATTAATTGCTCCAGGGGATGCTGTTGTAATGGTTGATGGATCAGACACAGGTGCAACTGTTACACTTATAGATCCAGTAACAGCCGAACTATCAATTTCAGTACCTGATTTTTCCGTTACAGAAACATTGAGAGAAATTGCTCCCGAATAATCATCTGGTGGTGAAATAGCAAGGTTCGTAAGGTTGGCCTCAGCTAAAGTATAAGTGTAGGTCGTAACAGCAGGGTCACCACTTGTCACCGTTGTTATCGTTCCAACACCCTGATCAGCAAAAGACGTGTACCCACTATTATTCGTACCAAGTGTGGCTCCAGACGGAACTCCACTAATCTCTATCGTAAGAACACCGTTAGAACTGTCTGCTTTCGTCGGCGTAATCGATAAGTTTATTGCTGTATCTTCTGATCC
>CACAFI010000027.1 GCA_902531755.1 uncultured Alphaproteobacteria bacterium | reverse complement strand
CAAAGAGATTACCAATCTTCTCCTGCAACACTTCACGCTTCACCATTCCGTAATTTCGTAAGGGTTCTGCCACTTGATCAAAAAGTGGTCGTTGAGGGTTTAATGAGGCAAACGGATCTTGAAAGACCATCTGGATATTACTCCTGGCTTCTCGCATATCCTTTGGATTTAGTGACAATATATTCTGACCATCTAAATTCACATCCCCTGATGTTGGTTCTACCAATCGGATAAGCGATCGTCCCACCGTTGACTTACCACACCCTGATTCACCGACAAGTGAGAGTGTCTTTCCTTTCATGATAGTAAAGGATACATCCTCAACAGCGTGAACGCGTGCCACCGTTCGTCTCAATACGCCCCCTTTAACCGGGTAGCGGGTCACTAGATTATGCACTTTAAGCAGGGGCTCATTCGTTCCAACAATAGGCTTTAAGGCCTCTGTCTTTTTCTCCCCTACTAACCGCATGGGTTCGGGGTATTTCTTACTTGCCATCTCTCCAAGTTTTGGAACTGCCGCTAAAAGTGACTTCGTGTACTCATGCTGAGGGTTGTTGAAAATCTCATGCACTGTCCCCTCTTCGACTTTTTTACCTGGATGCATTACCACAACACGATCCGCCATTTGTGCTACCACCGCCATATCATGCGTAATAAACATCACTGCCGTACCTGTTTCTTGTTTAAGCATATTAATTAAAGCGAGTATCTCTGCTTGAATGGTCACATCTAATGCTGTTGTTGGCTCATCCGCGATCAAGATTTTTGGTTGGCACGCTAGCGCAATTGCAATCATAACTCTTTGTCGTTGTCCACCAGATAATTGGAAGGGATAATCAAAAGCTCTTTTATCTGGATTAGGAATTTTTACGGCATTTAGTAACTCAACGGCGCTTGTCCACGCTTTTTCTTTATTTAGATTTTTATGCCGCCGGATAACTTCTGAAACCTGTTCCCCAACTGTAAAAAGAGGATTGAGAGAAGTCATCGGTTCCTGAAATATCATTGAAATTTCATTGCCTCTTATACCCTCAAGCTCTGCCTCTGATAATTGAGCTAGATTGGTATTGTCGAATAATATATCTCCTGATGAAACCTTTAATATTCCCTCAGGTAATAAATTCATCAACGACAATGCTGTTACAGATTTTCCACACCCTGACTCTCCAACTACACACAAAGTCTCACCTTCTTTTATCGTAAAAGAAAGATCATTCACCACTTTTATAGTGCCGGCTCTTGTCCTTGCCTCTATATTCAGATTATTTATTGAAACTAGGTTTTCCATTACCTTGACCTAAGTTTTGGATTTAACGCATCATTAAGACCATCACCCACAAGAGATATAGCTAGCACTGTTATAAAAATTGCTATTCCTGGAATTGTTACAGTATATGTCGCATCAAGAATATATATTCTATTTGACCCTATTACCTGACCCCAACTTATGACATTTGGGTCTGATAAACCTAGAAAAGCCAAGCCCGCCTCAAATGTAATTGCCGCTCCTACCAACAACGCTGACTGCACAATTATTGGTGCTGCCGCGTTCGGTAGAATAACCCTGAAAATTAGAGCCAAGTTATTGCTTCCCGAGGCACGTGAGGCCAAGACAAAATCAAGCTCCTTTATTCTTAAAAACTCTGATCTTGTAATTCTAGCAACACTTGCCCAGCTCACTGCTCCTATCGCAAGAGTTATAGAGAGTACAGATGAACCAAATAATGCCACGATTACCATGGCAAACAATAAGGTGGGTAAAACTTGGAAAAATTCGGTTAGTCTCATCAATGTTTCTTCTACCCAACCGCCATAAAAACCGGCAAATGAACCTATACCAACACCTATAAAACACGAAACTAAAGCCGCTGAAAAACCTATTGCGATCGAAACACGCGCACCGTTGATAATTTGAGATAAAATATCTCGACCTAAATAATCTGTTCCTAACAAAAACCCATCGGCTCCGGGAGGTGAAAAAGGCATCCATACCATATCAAAGGGGTCAGTAGGATAAAAGAGCGGTCCAACAAAGCCCATCACTGCGATACCAACAAGGATCATCAGTCCTGTGACTGCTGAGTAACTCTTGAAGAATGTCAGAAAAATTTCTTTGACAGGCTTGATCGCTGGTTCTTTAATTTCTTCATTTTCTAACATTCTGAAACCTCAAATTTTTATCCTTGGGTCTAAGGCTTTTAACGTTAAATCGGTTAAAAGATTTCCTACTGTTACCATGAGAGTTGAGAAAATCAGAATACCTAGTAAAACCGGCGTATCCCTAGATATAATTGAATTAAATGCTAATGTTCCCAAACCTGGCCAACTGTAAACCGTTTCTACCAGAATAGCTCCTGAGACAACGGCAGAGAAGCTCAGTCCGGCAAAAGTTATAACTGGGGATAAAGAATTCTTCAATGCGTGCTTTAATAATACGTCCTTCTTTGATAGTCCTTTTGCTTTTGCAGTTCTTACAAAGTCCGCCCCCAGTACTTCTAACATGCTCGCTCTACAAAGGCGCGAATAATAGGCAAAAAATATAGAGGCTAGAGTTATCATAGGTAAAAATAAGTGTCTAAGTACATCAAAGAAATGAACAAAGAAATTACTGCTTTCAATTGTTATATCCCTCATACCTGAGACCGGAAAAATAGGGATGTGGAGCGAGAACGCAATAAGTAAAAGAATTCCAGTCCAGAATACCGGAGCTGCGTATCCAAATAGTGAAAACATATTTACAAAAAGACTTGATAGTCCGTTGGGGTTTTGAGCAGCGTATACTCCCAAAAGTATGCCTACGAATAAAGACAATATCTGTGCTGAAAAAACCAAAAGTAAAGTGGCAGGGAATCTCTCCATTATTAAATCAAATACCGGTAAGTTATAAAAATGAGAATGACCAAAATCCAATAAAGCAACCCTTACAACATAGTTAAACAACTGAACAAAAAAAGGTTGGTCAAGCCCATACTGCTTTCTCAGTTCGGCCATATCTTGCTCATCTGCACCCCCCATTGTTTGGGCAATTGTGTCGGCTATATCACCAGGAGCTAAATGCAACATGAGAAAGTTTAAGACGACTACAACAAGCAAAACCAAGAGCATGGATACAAGGCGCCTAATCAGTGAAACAAAAAATGGCATGTATAAATGACTGAAATAAGTTAGTGGGAAATGGGAAGGGGCAACTTATGCCCCTTCTCATCGTTATGGTTTACTCTTTGATATATGTCATATCCATTGGAGAGCTGGTTGCCCAAATTCCCATAGGAGGATTGCCAACCTTATTGCTGTAAATGGTATGATAAGGCAGAGTATTTGTCCAATATACGGGCAAGTCGTTTGCCAGCATTTTTTGAAGCTCTGAATATAGAGCTTTTCGCTTAGCCATATCGTTTTCTACTCCAGCCTTCTCCATTATAGCATCCACTTTTGGATTACTATATTGTTGAGTATTAGACCAGATTACTCCCTTTTTTATATTAGAGGTCTGATAGGTTCTGTGAACACCTATAACAGGATCTCCCCAATTAAAAACGGTATCCCAGGTTAGATCAAAATTATGGTTGCTTACAGTTTGCGCCCATGTCGGAAAGTCAGCAGACTGCCTAACTGTAACATCAATACCGATTTTCTTGAGTGCCGCCTTTGTGTATTCCGCATTGGGCCTCAAACCGGGCCAACCGAAGTCGACATTCAATCCAAACCGCATCCCGTCGCCGCCCTTTTTGTACCCAGCATCATCAAGAATCTTGTTTGCCTTATCAATATCGATATCGTACGCTTCGACATTTGGCTCATAATATGGACTTCCTGGGTGAATACCTGTACGCGCCTCATCAGCAACTCCAAGCATAATGGCCTTAAGAATAAAGTTTCTGTCTATCGCATAAGCAATAGCCCGTCTCACATTCACGTCAGCCGTTTTTCCACTTTTGGTATTGAAAGCTAGCCAATCGATTGGTCCAATGGCTGCGTATCCATCAGGAGTTACGTTAAGGTTTGCGTTCTTTTTCAACCTGTTAATATTTGTGGGTACATTTTCGAAAGCATAGAAATCAATTTCGCCATTCTCAAGACCGATTGTTCTAGTAGCTGGATCTCTGATAATTTTTAGAACCATCTTATCTAGGTATGGTCTGCCATCGATAAAAAAATCATCAAATCTTTCCAAGATGATATGCTCACCTGATTTGAATTCAACGAGCTTAAAAGGACCCGATCCAACAACATTTTCGGAGTTTTGTGGGTGTGTTTTTGGATCTTGGCCATCTCCATAAACGTGCTCAGGTATTATAGCCATCAATTGTGATGACATGGCTAGCATTAAAGCGGGGTGTGGAGATGATAATTTTAAAACCGCAGTATGCTCATCAGGTGTTTCGACCGAAACAACAGGAGCGAACATAGTTTTGAACGGATGGTGCTTCTTAATCGTTTCCAGTGAAAACTTGACATCACTAGACTTAATTGGAACTCCATCATGGAAAACAGCATCTTTTACAAGGTTTAATTTAACTGTCTTTCCACCATCACTTATTTCCCATGATTCCGCAAGATATGGCTGTGGTTCCCAATTATTATCATATCGAATTGGTGTTGCAAAGAGTTGCGCTCCTGGAAACCCAGTCACAATACCTGATTGAACAGCTGGATTTAAATGCCGTGGATTATTTCCTACAGCAGCTATCAGGGTGCCGCCCTTTTTCGGCTCTGCAAAGCTTACGCCTAATGACGTAAAAATTAGAGTAGCAGTGAGAAGTAACGTTTTTAAAAAATGTTTTTTCATTTCTCGACCTTTCTGTTAATTGAACTTTTGCCCGATTTTCGCTTAACGCCCCCATTTAATTAGATTGACCTAAGGTAAACCAATTTGCAATAGAAACATTTGATTGATTATCATTCAAAAGTCACATTTAATGTTAATGATATCAAGCTTTCGTATAAACAGAAGTTTTTTTTGGAAGGTTTATTCTTGTTAAAAGTTATTAAGGCAAAAAAAATAATTACAATGAACCCTAGAAATCCAGAAGCACAATACATGAGTGTTCTGGATGGTAAAATTGTTCAGGTGGGAGACCTCAATACAATTAAACCTGAGGGCAAGTACGAACTAGATAAAAGTTTTGAGAATTACGTTTTAATGCCGGGTCTTGTTGAAGGGCATAGTCATTTGTTTGAAGGTGCATTGTGGAGTAAATTATATTGTGGGTATTTTGATAGACAAAAGCCAGATGGAACAATGAACCTTGGCATTAAAAATGTAAAAGAGCTTGTTCAGAAACTTAAACACGAGAATCAAACCTTATTGGACCCGAACGCGCCATTAGCAGGATGGGGATTAGACCCAATTTATTTTGATAACAAGGTATTAGACAGAAAAATACTAGATGTGGTTTCAGATCAAAGACCAATAGGAATACTACATGCATCTGGACATAAACTGAATATAAACTCAGTAGGCTTAAAGCTGGCAGGATTTTTGAGAACAGGCATAAATCATGAGGGTCTTCCTCTCGGTGAAGATGGTCTTCCGTCTGGAGAGATAAGAGGGGCTGAAACCATTGCTTTGGTAACTAGGCATGTAGGCTTAGGAAAGGATTGGCTTTCAGGGGATGCAGAAGGTCTAAGAAACTTTGGAAAAATATGTGCCAGAGCCGGGGTCACTACTGCTGCTGACCTTGCGAACCTTCAAACAGATAAGGCTGTTGAAATGATGCTAAAGGTAACGTCGGAAGCGGATTTTCCAGCTCGAATCGTTTCATTACGATACATGCAGGGGATAAGCCCAAAGGAATTAATCCCTAAAGTCTTAGAGCTCAAAAAAAAATCTACAGAAAATTTAAGACTAGGTTCAATAAAAATTGTTGCCGATGGCTCAATACAAGGCTTCACGGCTAGACTGAAGTGGCCCGGATATTATAATGGAGCCCCCAATGGCATGTGGTATACTGCGCCGGAACATATACAAGAAGCCTATGAGCTCGCATTAGAAAACAATATTTTAGTACATACGCATACTAATGGAGACGAGGCTACGGAATTAGCTCTCGATTGTCTGGAAGGTGCTCTGGCTAAATTTCCTAAAAATGATCACAGATTTACTTTGCAACATTGTCAGCTTGCATCAACTGCTCAATTTAAAAGGATGCATAAGCTTGGTATGTGCGCAAACTTATTTTCTAACCACCATTTTTATTGGGGAGATGAACATTACTCCCTAACGGTCGGACCAGAAAGAGCTCATCGAATGAATGCCTGTAAAACAGCACTACAAGAAAAAGTCCCTTTGGCAATACACTCTGATGCCCCGGTAACTCCCCTTGGCCCACTATTTACAGCTTGGTGTGCTATGAATAGACTAACATTTTCAGAAAGAACTTTGGGGGATTATGAAAAAATTAATAAAATGGAAGCTTTATATGCCATCACTTTAGGAGCCGCGTTTACTCTTAAGATAGATCATGAAGTAGGGTCACTAGAAACGGGTAAAAAAGCGGATTGCTGCGTCCTAGAAGATGATCCTTTTGATGTTGATGAGATTAAATTTAAAGATCAAAAAATTTTAGGAACAATTAAAGGTGGCAAGCCACATATTATTGATGGTAGCACCTAATAATGGGCATTCCTTTGACATTGATATCCGGCTACCTCGGAACAGGTAAAACGACTTTAATAAATAACCTACTTAGGACAACTAAGAAAAGAATAGCTCTACTAGTAAATGACTTTGGTGACGTTAACATCGACGAGTCATTAATTGAGGCTAGAACTGAATCCGTTATGAGTATTGCGGGAGGATGTGTCTGCTGTAGCTATGGAAATGAATTAATAGAGACATTGGAGAGTATGAGTTCGAATGAGTTTTTACCAGATCATATTGTGCTTGAGGCAAGCGGAATTGCTTTACCTTCTAAAATTATCCAAACAATATCCCTGATGAACTTCCTGTCATTTCATGGGACAGTATTGTTAACAGATGCATCACGGCTGCAAAAGCAATTAAATGATGTTTATATTAGCGATACTATTGGTTTACAAATTGAACAACATGATCTTTTGGTATTGAATAAGACGGATTTACTTGCGGAAGATGAGCTATCAAATTGTATCGACACTCTATCAAAACGTTTTGAAATACGAAAGTTTCTTAAAACGGTAAACGCATATATTGAAGAAAAAGATATGCTTCTAGACTTTGGACCCAGTGACAAAATAAAATTAGAGAAAAAACAGGAGCATGGATTTATTTCTTCAACGATTAAACCGACTGGAACAATAAATGCTCATGCGCTAAGCACACTTTTGCAGGATCCAGTTTATAATATCGAAAGAGCAAAAGGATTTTTTAAAAATAAAAAGGGAGAAGTATTTACAATCCAATATGATGGATTAACTTTGAAAATTGAAAAAACAGAAAATGAAAAAGAGTCTGTGTTTGTTGTGATAGGTAAAAAGAATTTTTATAACGAAAAAGAGTTTGTCGAGAAACTTAACAGTATCCAGACATAATAAATTGGAGATAGACGTTGACTTGGGAAAAAGAAGCAAAAGAAATCAATGAAAAGAGAAATTTTGCTGACCAGATGGGTGGTAAAGAGTCTGTGGCATTACAGTATAAAAAAGGTAGACTACCTATAAGGGAAAGGATCAACAGGATACTAGATAATAAATCTTTCAATGAAATTGGTAAAAGTGCTGGTTTCTCAGAGTATAATGATAATGGATCACTCAAGAAATTTACTCCCGGAAACTTTATCCTAGGATTTGGGAAAATCAATAAAAGACCAGTGGTGATAGGAGGAGAAGATTTTTCTTTAAAAGGTGGATCACCAAATGCTGCCGGTCTAAGGAAAAGTATTTACACAGAAGAACTAGCGCTAAAATACAAGGTCCCTTTAATTCGATTGCATGAAGGGGCTGGGGGATCCGTTGGTGGCACTAATCAAGAAAAAAGCAATCGACCTACGAGTGATGCCGTATATACACCTTCACGATTTATTTCGCTTGCTAACACTTTGGGAGAAGTTCCCGTGGCGACGGCTGCGCTGGGACCAGTAGCTGGACTACCTGCATCTCGTCTCGTAGCTTCACACTTTTCAGTAATGACAGAGAGCTCGTTAGTACTTATAGCAGGGCCAAAAGTCGTAAAAAGAGCATTAAATATAGATGTTACGAAAGAAGCTCTTGGTGGACCTGAGGTACACTTAAAAAGCGGAGTAATAAATAACTTTGCAAAAACAGAAGATGACGCTTTCGAACAAATAAAAACATTTCTTTCCTTTGTACCGGATAACGCTTGGATGTTCCCAGCCTCTATTTCTACAAACGACAAGGAGGATCGTTGTGATGATTTATTAATCGATATAATACCAAAAGATAGACGTAGACCATATAGCGTAAGAAAGATTATAACATCCCTTCTAGACATAAATGATGATCAAAGCACCTTTTTCGAGATAGGTAAAAAATATGGCCCAAGCCTTGTAACAGGCTTAGGTAGACTTAATGGTCAATCAGTTGGCGTTATCGCTAATGACTGTATGTTCTACGCAGGGGCGATGACAACCAGTGCCTCAAAGAAATTAGAAAGATTTTCTGATTTTTGTAACAGTTTCCATATTCCGATTATCAGTTTGGTAGATGAACCAGGCTTCATGATTGGACCAGAATCAGAAAAAAGTGGTACAATTAGATTTGGTACAGCTGCCATATCCGCGATAATGCAATCACGAGTACCATGGGCGTCTGTCCATATGCATAAATCTTTTGGAGTAGCCGCTACTGCACACTATGGACCTGATAGCTTCACATTACTTTGGCCCAGTGCCTTAAGCGGTGCTTTACCTGTAGAAGGTGGCGTTGCCGTTGCATTTTCAAAGGAAATTGCTATGGCTAAAAATCCTGAAAAAAAACAGAAGGAGCTTGAGGATCAATTAGCTCAACGACAATCACCAATTCCAAGAGCAGAAGGTTTTTCTGCCCATGATTTGATAGATCCTAGGGAAACGCGTCCACGACTGATATCTTGGATGGAACTCGCGCTTAAAGCTTACCGATTGAACAATCCAAAACCTTACCTTGTAACCATGAGGCCATAATGAATTTACGAAGCGCTCTGTCTATTAGAGTGGAAAAGATTTTTCGACATCCAATAAAATCGATAAGTCGCGAAGAAATTACACAGATTACGTTGGAAAGAAGAAAAGCTCTTCCGTTTGACAGAATGTGGGCATTGGTACATGAAAAAAGTTCTTTTGACGAATTATCAAATGAGTGGCAACCGTGTACTAAGTTTCTAAGAGGCTCAATTATGCCGACACTATCAGCCGTCGAGTCAATAAGGACTGATGATCAAAAGTATACTTTTAAACATCCCGATTTAAAACCTATATCATTAGACCTTAGTGATCATACTGACCGAGGAGCTTTTGTGAACTGGTTGCTCCCTATTTGTTCTGATAAATTTCCGAAACCTACCAAACTAGTGTGTGTAGCCGATACGGCTCTCACAGACACTCCTTTCCAGTCAATTTCTATCAACTCGCTTGACTCTCTAGAAGATCTATCAAAGAAAGCAGGGATTAGCTTGGAGCCTGAGAGGTTCAGAGGAAATATATGGATACGTACTGGGAAGCCATGGGCTGAATTTGATTGGGTTGGTGAATTAATTAAAATTGATGGAGTAGAGTTAAAGGTCGTTGATAGAATTGAGCGATGTAATGCTACAAAAACTAATACTAAGACAGGCCAAAATAATTGTGATACCATAGGTATACTCAATGAACGTTTTGGCCACCAGGATTTTGGAGTTTACTGTAGTGTGAAGACCCCCGGGACTATAGGAATAAATAGTGTGCTTTCACTTAATTAAATGGAATAAATAATATGAACCATCTCAGACCAATTAAACAATTACCTACCCATGAAGTTGAAAACATGCCGCCATATATGGGCAATCAAGATTTATGGAAAAATGATAAAAATCTTAGAGATGCTGTTAATAGAGAAGGCGCGGGTTGGGCAGAAAAAAATTTAAGTGTGTTTGGACATTTGATGGGCTGCACTGAAATGTTTGATCATGCTGAGAAGGCAAATAAAAATCCGCCAGAATTAAAGGCATTCGATCAATATGGCAATAGAATTAACTATGTTGATTATCATCCTTCCTACCACCACCTCTTGGGAGTAGCTATAAAAAATGAGATCCCAAGTTTTGCATGGAACCATAAAAAAGAAGGGTCACAGGTCGCACATATGGCACTCACTTATATGTTTAATCAGGTTGAGGGAGGTGTTATGTGCCCAATGGCAATGACGTATTCTGTTATTCCGGCACTGAAGCATAATCGAGACTTAGAATCTCAATGGTTACCAAAGGTACTATCTAATCAGTATGACGATCGAGATATCCCCATTGATCAGAAATTGGGTGGAACAATAGGCATGTTTATGACTGAGAAACAAGGCGGGTCAGATGTTAGAACCAACTCTACACGAGCAAAACCGGTGTCCTCAAGTGTTGGCAATGGATCGGAATATCTTCTTACCGGGCATAAGTATTTTTGTTCAGCCCCAATGTGCGATGCCTTTCTTGTGCTAGCCAACACTAATGTCGGTTTGTCATGCTTTCTTGTTCCGAGATGGAAACCAAACGGGGAACGAAATAGTTTTTTCATTCAGAGACTTAAAGACAAGCTTGGAAACAGGTCGAATGCATCGTCTGAAATTGAACTTGATAACACCCTTGGCACAATGATTGGAGAAGAAGGTAAAGGAATTAAGACTATTCTCGATATGGTTATAGGAAATAGAATTTACTGTGCCGTCAGTTCAGCGTCTTTAATGCGTCAAGCAGTTGTTCAAGTTCTACATCATGTCTCTCACAGGTCTGCATTTCAAAGAAGACTGATCGATCAACCGTTGATGAGAAACGTAGTCGCCGATATGGTTTTGGAAAGTGAAGCTGCTTTGAATTTGTCACTTAGAGTAGCAAGAGCCGTTGATAATCAAAATTCAAATGAAGATGAGCGTTCATTCGCTCGCATAAGTACTGCTACAAGTAAATACTGGGTGACCAAGAGAGCCCCCTATTTAGTCTTTGAGGCTTTAGAGTGTCATGGCGGCCCTGGATATATAGAGGAGTCAGTTATGCCTAGGCTTTATAGAGAAGCTCCCCTGAATAGCATATGGGAAGGAAGTGGAAACGTTATGTGTTTAGATGTCTTGAGAGCATTACAAAGAGATAAAAATGCTCTGCCAGCTTTATTTAAAGAGCTAGACTTAGCTAAGGGTGCAAATCGTAACTTTGACGTAAGTCTTACCAATTTAAAAAGCAAATTGGAGTCCTCCAAAGGTATCGAAACTGAGGCTAGACTAATTACTGAAAAAATGGCATGCCTTATTCAGGCCTCTATATTCATAAGAAGTGGGCAAGAGGAAAAAATTTCAGCATTCTGTGATAGTAGACTGGGTTCGACCTGGAGTGGCGCTTTTGGGACACTCTCTGAGAGTACTAATTTTGACGAAATTATTAGTAACTTTTAAATAATAAACAACTTTCATTAGTTATTTAACATCAGCTTTGATTAGTCACTAGCACTTGTTAAATGCCAAGCCACTTATCCTCTATTTTCAACTTATGATTGATTATATTTTTTTGACTTAATGTCTACTCTATAAAACAACCTTTTTTTGAAGCCTGCACAAGTGCTTTTACTCTTTCTACACTTTCCAAGCTATCAATATAAATATTCATCTCAAATTTCTCTGGCGAAGTCTCATAAATATTTTCAAATTTTTTCCAATTCCATGTAACTTTCGTTTCGAAATTTAGATCTGCTACTTCTATTTTAATTCTTTTAGAAAAAGCTCTAATTTGGGTCATGATACACCCTTTGATACTCGCAATAAATAAAGCAAGTGGGGGAGGTGCTGTCGCGTCTCCACCATGAAAACTTCCCTCATCAGTTGCTAATTTAAAGGTTTCTTTTAATGGGGATACCATCTCCACTTTAAGCTCATTACGCATTTTCCCAACTGGTCTTCCGTTACATTTAAATATAAACTTTGCTTTATCTGGCATTTCTTTTAGATTAATTGGATCACTCATATTTTTCTCTAATAATCTAATATGGCAACGGCTCGAATGAAGCCTGCAGATGCCTTTTTTATTTTAAATGGGAAACAGGAGATCGTGAATCCATAATCTGGTAATTTTTCTAGTGAACTTAACTTTTCCATATGACAGTATGCTTTTTCCATTCCGGCTCTATGACCCTCCCAAATAATTGAGGCGTCTTTTGTAATTCTATATTTTTCGGCTGTATAAGCAAAAGGGGCATCCCAGCTCCACGCATCTGTACCGGTAATCTTGACGCCTTTTTCTAACAAGAAAAGGGTAGCATCTCTTCCAATACCACAACCCTTAACCAAATAATCATCTTCACCGTACCGTTCTCCTGCAGACGTGTTTACAAGAACGATATCGAAAGGTTTAATCTCATAGCCAATTCTTTTTAGTTCGTGTTTAATATCATTGGGCGTAACAACATAACCATCTTCCATATGGCGAAAGTCACACTTCACCCCAGGATTGAAACACCACTCCAGTGGAACTTCATCAATAGTCATGGATTTTTTTCCTCCGTCCATAGTTGAATGAAAGTGATACGGCGCGTCCAAATGAGTCCCATTGTGAGTACTAACAGTTAGTTGTTCAACTGCCCATCCCTCGCCTCCAGGAAGATCGTCTTTCACAAGCCCTGGAAAGAATGAACAGATTTGTTCAGCAGAGTTTGCATGATCTACATACTCAATTTCTGGCAACGCTATTGGAGGGTCAGAGATAATACCAGTTTCTAATGCGACTGAAAGATCGATTATTTTTTTTGTCATCACTTCTCCTTATAATAAAAAGGTAGTCAATTGTGGAAATGCTAAATTTTTTCGCCTAAGTTAATACTAATCTATCAACAGCTTATCGTGTTGAAAGATTTTAAAAGAGGTTTTTAATAAAGATATGGCAATTCAACGTATCAGTTTTTCCGATATCGGTTTGAAAAAACTCGATGATATAATCGATGTTCGGTCACCATCCGAGTATGAGGTTGATCATATTCCTGGCGCACTTAATCTTCCGGTTCTTTCCGATAAAGAGCGTGAGATGATAGGCACCATATATAAGCAGAGTAGTAAGTTTGAAGCAAAAAAACTCGGTGCTGCTCTTATCTCAAAAAACATTTCAAATCATTTAAAAGATAATATTCGAGAAAAAAAACGAGATTGGCTTCCTTTGATCTACTGTTGGCGAGGTGGACAGCGATCGTATGCCTTCGCAACTATACTTGACCAAATAGGATGGAATGTGGGATTAGTGGATGGAGGCTATAAGTCATTTCGAAAACATGTCAGTGAATTCCTGAATAAAAATATAGAAAATTACTTTCTAATACTCCTCACGGGTAATACTGGTACAGCAAAAACAAAAATACTTAACTTGATAGAAGAAAGGAATGGGCAAACGATCGATTTGGAGAGCCTAGCCAATCACAAAGGGTCAGTATTTGGATCGCAAGGTCAGAAACAACCGTCACAAAAATTATTCGAAACTTTGATTTACGATAAAGTCAAAAACCTCAGAACTAATGAGCCTATATTTGTAGAAGCGGAATCCAATAAAATTGGAAACTTGCATATACCTAAAGAATTCTGGAAGTTAATGAAAAGCTCTCCACAAATTGAGCTATCGGCTACAGTTGAACAAAGAGCGCAATTTTTAGTTGAAGAATACTCCGAAATAACAACTGATCTAGATTTATTAGAAAAACAGATTACGAGCCTTTCGACCATAGCTGGGCATAAAGTTGTAGAAAGTTGGTTGAGAATGGCAAAAAATAAAGAATTTATTGAACTTGCAAAACAACTGATGGAAAAACACTATGACCCCAGATACAAACGGGGACTCTTAAGAAAGAAAAAAGAAGTATTTGCTACCTTAAAAATAGATGACATATCTCGAAAAGGGCTAAGTTTAATGGTCGATAGAATATTGCAAACAGCGAATAATAAAATGAACACTCTATAACACTTCAATATAGGGCTTCCCATTTGTCAGTTCGCCTATTACTTTACACTCAAACCCCAACTTTTCACCGGCTGCAATAACACCCATTACTTTCCCTTTGGGAACAGTAGCCAATAATGGTCCAGATGTTTGGGGATCGAAAAGGATGTCTGTATTCGCCGTTGTTTTAATTATCATTCTCTCAGAATACATATAATTATTCTCGAAAATCGAAGACCTTATATCCTTAGCTATTAAATTATTGGCGCCAGGGTATACAGGTATCTGATCCAAAAATATTTTTGCCCCTACGTTAGATTTTGAAACTATGTTTAAAAGGTGGCCAGCTAAGCCGAACCCAGTTATATCGGTCATTGAGTTTGCTACTCTGCTCAACACCTTTGCTATAGAACTTTGTGACTTAGACATCGCATCAAAAAGATTTTTCAGATCTTGCCCTTCCCCCTCAAAACGCATTTCCCCTGCCAAAAGAACCCCGGAGCCTAATGGTTTGGTTAAGATTATTTGATCTCCTACAATTGCCTTATCAACAGTCTTGGGTTGTTTTTTAGAAAAACCTCCCAAGGTGAACCCTATGACTATCTCTTTTCCTAAAGAGGTATGGCCGCCTACTATCTTCACGCCCTCAGCACCAAAAACACTATTTGCCCCATCTATAATTTCTTCGATTGTTCGCTTCTGTATGTCGTTGGAGGACTCTGGTATAATAATATTTGTAAGAGCAATTTCGGGATCAGATCCCATTGCCCAAATATCTCCCAAAGAGTGAATCGCCGTAATCTTACTTTGAAGCCATGCATCCTTTGTGAATGACCTCAAATGATCTGTCGTCAACGCTTGAAACGAGGAATTAATCTTTATAACTGCTGCATCATCACCTATTTTACTAACGATATGTTTTGACCCAAGATCTGATAATTTCCTTAATGAGGACTCCAAAATAACATTTCCGACTTTTGAGCCACAGCCTCCACAGAGCATCTGTTTACTATTGTTTCCAGTATTTTGTATATCTCTTGTGACCATCTCACTAAGCTTTTTGAAATTCTTTATAAACTTCTTATCGATGAAGCTTTTTAATGACCAAACCCATTTTCCAGAAAAGGCAATTCCATTTCTAAGGAAAATCGCGGACGTACCCTCATAGACAATGAGCTTTAAATAATCACTTTGAGGTTTAAATTGAACTAGCTGCTCATTCTTAACAAGCTTAAGGATATTTTTAAAAAGAATTGGTGCTTGTCTAACAGCGTAAACTCCTGACTTATCTACATCTTGAGAAGGAAAATTTGTGCAATCACCAACTGCAAACGCGTTTTGAAAGCCTATAACTCTTAGTGTGCTGTCCACGCTAACAAAACCATCTCTATTTTCGATTTTTGATTTTTTAAACAAATCATTCGGTTGAGGCCCTATACAAGAAACAATAAAATCTGCATGAACTAAGTTGCCATTTTTCTTTACTAACCCATTATTTGAAACTTCTTTTATGATGGTGTTTTCAATTATTTCAATTTTTCGTAACTTGGCTTTGGTTTTTAAATAGCTTTGCTGATTTAAGTTTAATTTTCCAAAAGCTTTGCCTTTTTCAAAAATTTTTATCTTAAAATTTTCTATTCCAGTCTTTTTCAATCGAATATCCATAGCAAAGCTCAACTCAATTGATGCGAGGCCTCCTCCTATGATACAAATAACCGGAGACGATTTTCTATAAACAGATTCCAAAAATTTCTCCCAACGCTCTTGAAACGCCGCAAGAGGCCGTACACTGCACCCAAATTCTTTAAACCCGTTAATTAAAGGGATTGAGTTAGACCCAATGTTTATGGATAGTAGATCAAAGTTTACAATCCTTCCTGTCTTGCATATAAGTTGACTTTTTTTCTTATCGATTTTTTCAACAGTATCGATAATTAGCCTTGCTCCTATCGCTCTACACAACCTGAATAAGTTAATTTGAGCATCTGATTTAGTACATAAACCAGCTACCAGGGAAGGCAGCATACCAGTATAAGAGGAAATAGGATCTGGGTTTATCAGAGTCACTCGCAGCGATGGATTACTCTTCATTGCCCACATTTTCATAAAAAGACAATTTGAATGTCCAGCTCCAATGAGAACCAAGTCTCTTTCAAAAAAACTTTCCTCACTATTCATTTATGGCTATCCTTTGGTTTGCAAATTCTTTGGGCATAAGAAAAGCTAGTCTTCAATAATAGGAACTATAAAAAGAAATGTCATTTTTAACAACAAATTCACAAGTTAGATTAGCATTGGTAGGAATTTGCGTTGTTGCAATTACTGGTGGCTTAGGAAGGTTTGCTTACACTCCTATAATTCCCTATATGCAGAACACTCTCAACATTTCTTCAGCAGACATCGGTTTAATAGCTTCTTCTAACTATTTGGGGTATTTAATTGGCTCAATCATTCCGCTTATTTATTCCTTTGCAAACAAACAAAGATTCACTCTTTATTTATCAGTAATAGTCTCCATTATCACGCTTGCCTTAATGGGTTCAACTAATGATTTTTACATATTTGTTCTATTAAGATTCCTCCAAGGAATTTCAGGTGCAATTGGACTAGTTATAGCAACAAACCTTATTTTTGTTCAAATAACAGTCACAGGTCGCATTGATCTTCGTTTAGCTCATATATCTGGTTTTGGTCTTGGAATGTTTTTGAGTGCAATAGCTATATGGCTCTGCTCAATGTTTGAGTTGCAATGGAACTACCAGTGGTTTGTGATAGCTATACTTTGCCTAGTTTTAACGATACCAATCATTTCAAGTCCACTAGAAAAAGGTTCAGAGGCAAGCGTTGATCAGACTTCTCAGTCGAACAAACTCTCTTTAGGCTTCGTCGGTATATCAGTAGGTTACCTTTTTTTTGGGTTTGGTTATATTATTTTTGGTACCTTTATCGCAGCTTTGGCGGTCAACACACCAGCATTAGAGAACATTCAGCATGCTAGTTGGATCCTAGTCGGAATATCTGCAATGCCAGCCATTTTTATTTGGCAAGCTATCAGTAAACTTACTGGCAATCATATCTCTTTAGCCTTATCCTGTTTCACCTGCTCCACAGGAATACTCACCTTGTACTTTTTTGATGGAATAGGAGCTTCATTATTTGCCTGCATAGCATATGGAATTGGTGTGGTCGGCATTGTAGGTTTAGTGTTAATGGAGGGAAAGATCAGACATGCCGGCTCAATAAAATTTGCTGTAGCTTTTTTAACTACTACTTTTAGCGTCGGCCAGATTATTGGGCCATACATTTCAGGTTTAATGATCGACTTTTTTGGAAATTACCAAAACGCAATGCTTTTATCAGGCTGCTCACTTTTAATGGCAGGCATATGCATGATAAACTATAAGCTTTTATTTTCTCGCCTCTAAA
>CACAFI010000026.1 GCA_902531755.1 uncultured Alphaproteobacteria bacterium | reverse complement strand
CCTAATAAAGTCGCCTATGACTTCAATCGGGTAGTTTAATGGTATTGTTAGTGGAAAAGCAAAATCAATAATTTTTGTTCTAATTAATTCTGTCCTAGTATTATCTACCCGCCACAAAATAAAAAGAAGCGTCAGGAACACAAAAATAGATGTGGTAACCAATACGCTCCATGATTTAGATCTATGGGGTTTAGACTTTTTAGCCATTCTTACAAATTATTGAGTTCTTAACTACCGTAATCTATCACATGAGCTAGTTGTTTTTCAAACTCTAAAGATTTTCCTGTACCCAAAGCAACACAGTTTAGAGATTCATCAGCAACTGAAATCGCTAAACCAGTTTGTTCTCGCAGCGCCAAATCTAAGTCCCCCAATAGTGCTCCCCCCCCCGTAAGCATAACTCCTCTATCCACGATATCTGCTGCTAAGTCTGGAGGTGTGCTTTCGAGAGCGGTCATCACCGCTTCGCAAATTTGTTGTACAGGTTCAGATAGTGCTTCCGCTACTTGAACCTGAGTAACTTCTGTCTCTTTTGGCACTCCATTTAAAAGATCTCTTCCTCTGATATCCATTGACGCCCCTCTTCCATCTTCTGGCATGCGAGCGGTACCTATTTGGGTTTTTATTCTTTCAGCAGTTGCTTCGCCAACCAATAAATTATGTTGTCTTCTAAGATATGAAATTATGGCTTCGTCCATCCTATCTCCTCCAACTCTTACTGATCTTGCATAGACGATATCTCCTAAACTTAAAACAGCAACCTCTGTTGTTCCACCACCGATATCCACTACCATAGATCCTGTTGGATCGGTTATTGGCATTCCTGCCCCTATCGCTGCCGCTATTGGTTCCGCTATAAGTCCGGCTTGCCTCGCTCCTGCAGATAAAACAGATTCTCTTATAGCCCTTTTTTCTACTGGCGTGGCGCCATGAGGAACACAAACAATTATTTTAGGTCTAGCAAACATTCCTCTTTTATGGACTTTCTTTATGAAATGTTTAATCATTTCTTCTGCGACATCGAAGTCAGCTATTACACCATCACGCATGGGCCTTATTGCTTGAATTGAACCAGGTGTTCTCCCAAGCATCAGCTTTGCATCTTCTCCAACAGCTAGAACCTGCTTCTTCCCATCCCTCATATGGAAGGCGACAACAGATGGTTCGTTCAGGATTATACCTCTTGATTTTACATAAACAAGCGTGTTGGCTGTGCCAAGGTCTATAGCCATATCAGAAGATATAAAACCACTCAAAAAAGAAAACATATAAGACCCCTGTTATTATTATCACTTATATTGTTTTATCAAAATTAATCAACATTCAAATGAAACAATTAAAAACTAGTCACTATTAATGGAATTATCTGTATCTGTTTGAATCTCCTTACCGTCTTTCCAAATCGCATCTATTGTCTTTCCATCTTTGAATGTCATGACACCTTTACCCTCTGGTTTACCATTAAGAAAGTATCCCTCATACTTTTTACCGTTTGCGTATATGGCAATTCCTTTTCCACTCATTTCTCCAGAGGCCCAGTCTCCATTATATGAGAATCCATTCTCCATTTTGATGTATCCATTTCCATGCCGCTGATTATTTTTAAACATGCCAGTGTAAACAGATCCGTTTGGAAAAATTTCTTCACCCTCTCCTTCTTGAATACCGTTTTTCCAATTTCCTTTATAGATATAACCATCCGAGTAAGTCATCGTTCCAAAGCCATTGTTTTTCCCTCGAGAAAATTCGCCTTCGTATATTAATCCATTAGCATATTTAGCTATTCCACTGCCTTCAATAACACCATTGTTCCATGATCCTTCATATGAACCTCCATCACTGAAAATAATTTTCCCTTTTCCATTCGGTTGGTTGTTTTTAAAGGTGCCTTCATATACCGAACCTGAAGAGTAAATAATTTTTCCCTTCCCATTCATTTTCCCAAGTGACCAATTGCCTTCATATCTGAATCCGTCTTGACCAGTGAGAATGCCTTGACCATGTCTTAGGTCATCTTTAAAATTTCCGTCGTATTTTTCTCCAGTGGTATAAATTGATACTCCTTTACCATTTCTCTTCCAGTCAATTAGGCTACCTTCATATCTATCTCCATTTGACTGTGTAAGTTTCCCAATTCCATTGATTTTGCCATTTTTCCATTCGCCTTCAAGAACCACTCCATCTTTTGTAGTTAGTCTCCCAAACCCCTGTTGAAGGCCTCTTTCCCAGTTACCTTCATAAGTAGATTTATCTGCGTAAATTAATGTTCCGTTACCCTGTTTTTCGTTATTTTTCCAATTACCTTCAAAAATCGAGCCATCAGAATAGCTCATTTTCCCGTAACCGTCCCGATTATTATTAGAAAATTTTCCTTCAAATATTGATCCATCAGTCATCGAAAGAACGCCATCACCCTCCATTTTCCCATCAAGCCAACTTCCTTTATATTTTGTTCCGTCGGAAAAGGTCATGGAGCCTTCTCCATCTGGAACACCTTGCTTGAAAGAGCCTTCAAAAATTTGACCTGTTGGATATCTAGCAATTCCCTTTCCTTGTATTTGACCGTCTTTCCACTCTCCTTCATATGAAAAGCCATCTGGCATAGTATACTTACCTAAACCATTTCTTAATCCGTTTTTAAATGATCCCTCGTAAACGCTACCCTCATCGTATTGTTTAACTTGATCTTGAGATAAAGCGGCCATGGGATTTTGCCAAATTAAAATCAAAGTACAGACCGACCATAACTTACTAGTAAAAATCTTCAATAAAACCTCCAAGTTCATTTTTCCTTCTGAAGTTTCGATTTTAAATTGAAAGAAAAGTATTCAATATCTTTTGCACATCATCAAAACTAGATAGACTTCGAGTGCCATTTTAACTAAAATTGTGAAAACAGCAAATTTATTTTGGATCATTGGCGATGAGTGTTTATCAGCTTAAAATTTCTTTAGTCCAGTCTAACTCTACCGTTGGAGGAATAGAGATCAATTCGGAATGTGTTTTGGCCAAAGCTAATGAGGCAGAAAAAAAAGGATCAGATCTGATAGTTTTTCCTGAAATGTTTCTTAGTGGATACCAGCCTCTAGATCTCGCTAATAAACGTTCTTTTTTAGAAAATATATCTATTCAGGTTCAGCAAATTGCTCAGAAAACAAAGAGTCTTTGCATTAGAATTTTAATTGGAGGTCCGTGGCTTTTGGATGGAAAAATTTACAATGCATTTATCTCTATACACAAAGGACTTATAAAAATAGTCAGCAAAAAATCGCACTTACCTAACTATGATGTTTTTGATGAGAAAAGGTTTTTCGTCGCTGGAGATGAATTAGAACTCTTAGATCTCGGTACTTTAAAGATTGGGTTTCCAATATGTGAAGATGCGTGGCATCCTGATATTATCTCCAAACTAAAAGAGATGGGGGCCGATATAATAATTATTCCTAACGGTTCGCCATATGAATCCAACAAGCTATCTGAAAGACAGCAGATAATGAAAAGTCGATGTGAGGAATCTAAGCTTCCTATCATTTACTTAAATTTGGTTGGTGGCCAGGATGATTTAGTATTTGATGGTGGTTCGTTCGTATATGACAATAGAGGTACTATTGTCTGTCAGTTTCCTCAGTTTTTAGAAAAAACCGAGCAGGTTATTTTTGAGTGGAGAAAAAACTGTTGGGTTCCGCTACCTGAATTAATAGCAGAAATTGGTTCTTGCGAAAGCCAAGACTATAAGGCCGTTGTGCTTGGGTTAAAAGATTATGTTTTGAAGTCAAATTTTCACAAAGTTGTTATTGGCTTGTCAGGAGGAATTGATAGTGCTCTTGTGGCGGTTATGGCAGTGGATGCATTGGGTGCTGACAATGTAGTATGTTTGGCCTTGCCCTCAAAGTTTAATTCGAGTGCGTCCTTAGATGATGCAAAACAATTATCTGAAAATCTTGGCATTACTCTTGAGACAATAAGTATACAAGAGATTATAGATAAAGTGGATCAGCGTTTAGCACCGTTGTTCCAAGGTAAGAAAAGAGATGTCACGGAAGAGAATATCCAATCCAGATTAAGAGCTGTTTTATTGATGGCGTTTTCAAATAAAGAAAAGCACTTACTTTTGTCTACTGGTAATAAGTCAGAAATTGCGGTGGGCTACTCAACTATTTATGGCGATATGGCAGGAGCTTACAACCCTCTTAAAGATATATATAAAACAAAAGTTTACAAACTTAGTAAATGGAGAAATATTGTTGCTAAAACCAATGAGTTTAGAGTGGAAAAACCCATTCCTGATAATATTTTATTAAAAGAGCCTTCTGCTGAGTTAGCCTTCGATCAAAAAGATACTGACTCTCTTCCAAGTTATGATGAGCTTGATACTATTTTGGAGTATCTTATCGAGGATGATCTAGCGGTTCAGGAAGTTATTAAAAAAGGCTTTTTAGAAAAGACAGTTGTAAACGTTAAAAATCTTCTTTACTTGAGCGAATACAAAAGATACCAAGCCTGTCCTGGACCTAAAATATCCAGGAGGCCGTTTTCGCTTGGTAGACGTATCCCTATAGTAAACCATTGGAGAGATTAGATTTGACTAAAAGAATTTTGAGATTCGCTCCGTCTCCTACAGGGTATTTGCATGTTGGAAATATCAGAACAGCTTTGTTCAATTACTTACAAGCAAAAAAAGTTGGTGCTGAGTTTATTCTGAGATTGGATGATACGGATAAGGAGCGATCTTCCCAACATTTTATTGATCAAATCAAGAGAGATTTGGAATGGTTGGGCATTAATTGGGATAGAGTTGAACAGCAATCTCTTAGAATAGAAAGATATAGAGAGGTGTTAACTAAATTAAAAGATCAAAAAGTAGTTTATGAGTGTTTTGAAACTTCTTTAGAGTTGGAGCTTAAAAGAAAAAAACAGCAAAATCAGGGCCAGCCTCCAGTATATGATAGAGCAGCCTTAAAGTTGGATGTTGTGGAGAAAAATGCTTTGAGAAACAAAACTGACAGTTATTGGCGTTTTTTGTTGAGTGGTGAGACTGTAACTTGGAGAGATGAAATTGCAGGAGAAATAAATGTCCGAACTTCTGTTGTGTCAGACCCTATATTGGTTAAGGGAAATGGTCAGTTTCTTTACACCTTGGCTTCCGTAATAGATGACTCAGATTTTGGTATTACTGATGTGGTGAGAGGTATTGATCATTTGACTAATACAGCAGTTCAAATAGAAATTTTTAGGAATTTATCTCCAGGTCTGCCAGTTTTTGGACACCACTCTTTGATTGTAGATAATTCTGGAGAGAACTTTTCCAAGAGAAGTGGTAGTTTATCTATTAAAAGTTTAAAGGAAGCAGGAATAGAAGCGGGAGCCATTGTTTCAAAATTAGTTGCTCTGGGGACTGGAGATGGCCTCGACTTAAAGAACAATATTAATGAGTTAAAACCTAAATTCGAATTAAATAAATTTAGTACAGCCCCGGTCAAATTTGAAAAGGAAGTTTTACAAAACATTTCTCGCAAACTTATAGCCAATTTGGCTGGTAGCGAAATTTTCCCATATCTTGACCTGATTGGTGTTCCAGACAATATAAAAGAAAATTTTTGGATGATGGCAAAAGACAATATAAACTCTAAGGGCGACTTAGTTGACATATGGCATCTGTGTAAAGAGGGCACTAATAACCCGATAATAGCCCCTGAAGATAAGCAATTCATAGAAGTAGCAATCAGCTTAATTGGCGAATATCCCCGTGACAAAGATAGTTGGAAAACATTGACGGATAAGTTAAAAAATTTGACTGGAAGATCAGGAAAAAATTTGTTTATGCCTCTTCGTAATTTCCTTACGGGGAAGAGCGATGGACCTGATATGAAGAAGCTTTTTCCTTTAATGCAAAAAATTCAAAAATGTGGACTAAGTTGAGAATTTTCTGTATTTGACCCTTTGTGGAATAACTGCTGCATCTCCTAACCTTCTTTTTTTATCGTCTTCATAATCATTAAAGTTACCTTCAAAGAATGTCATGTTGCTCTCTCCCTCAAAGCCTAGGATATGCGTGCACAGTCTGTCCATAAAAAATCTGTCATGTGATACAACTATCACGCAGCCTGCAAATTCAAGTACAGCTTCTTCAAGTGCACGAAGTGTATCAATGTCGAGATCGTTAGTCGGTTCATCTAATAATAATACATTTCCGCCTGATTTTAGTAATTTTGCGAGATGTACTCTGTTTCGTTCTCCACCTGACAATTGACCTACTCGTTTCTGTTGGTCAGGGCCTTTAAAATTGAATGCACCGACATATGCTCTGGAATTAACTTCCAAATCACCCAATTTAATTATATCTAAGCCGCCTGAAATTTCTTCCCATACATTTTTTTTGTCGTCGAGTTTATCTCTACTTTGATCGACATAACTTAACTCAACGGTCTCTCCAATACTAATGTGACCACTAGTGAGAGACTCATCGCCTGTTAAAATTTTTAAAAGAGTTGATTTTCCAGCGCCATTAGCTCCCACTACTCCTATAATCGCTCCCGGGGGAATAGAAAAACTAAAGTCCTCAAATAGCATTTTATTCTCAAAAGTTTTTGTTATCTTTTCAGCATCTATTACTTTTGAGCCTAAACGTGGGCCATTGGGAACTATAATTTGGGAAGTTGATATTTTTTCTTTTTTATCTTCATTCAACAAATCCTGATAAGCACTAATTCTAGCCTTCTGTTTAGCCTGCCTAGCTTTAGCTCCTTGTCTAATCCAATCGAGTTCTTTTTTCAAAATGGTATTCTTAGCTTTTTCAGTTTTTTCTTCTAATTCTAGTCTCGTACTTTTATTTTCTAACCAGCCAGAATAATTTCCTTCGAAAGGGAAACCTTTTCCTCTATCGAGCTCCAGGATCCACCCTGTAATTTGATCTAGAAAATATCTGTCATGAGTTACAATCAAGATTGTACCTTTATAAGCTATCAAATGTTGTTGAAGCCAACTTACGGTTTCTGCATCTAGATGGTTGGTAGGTTCGTCTAGTAAAAGCAAATCAGGTTCCTCCAGCAGTAATTTGCATAAAGCAACTCTTCTAATCTCGCCCCCAGATAGTGTAGAAACGATCGAGGAGTCATCAGGACATCTCAGTGCCTCCATGGCCATATCAATTTTTGAGTCAATATCCCAAATTTGGAGTGAGTCAATCTTATCTTGGAGCTGCGTCATTTCTGCCATTTTTTCATCAGAGTAATCATCTGCTAGTGATGCGGCTAAGCTATTAAACTGGTCAAGAAGTGATTTTTTGTTAGATACAGACGCTAAAACATTTTCCCTTACTGTTTTACTTTCGTCGAGATTTGGTTCTTGTGGAAGGTAACCTACTTTTATACCTTGAGCAGGGTAAGCTTCACCGTTAAATTCTTTTTCCATTCCTGCCATTATTTTTAATAGAGTGGATTTTCCAGCTCCATTCACTCCCACTAGACCAATCTTAACGCCAGGCAAAAATGATAATGTTATATTTTCAAAGCACTTTTTCCCATTTGGAAAGGTTTTTGTTAATTCTTTTAGTGTATATATATATTGATATGAACTCATGTCCTAATTGCTATAATAGTATTTCTGTTTTGTCATATGTTTTTTATTGAAGGAGTAAAAAAGACTTGCAACAAGAGCTGGAGACAACGCTTGGTAGAATTGGCTATAGAAGGCCTATAGGGATATTAGGAGGGTCATTCAACCCTCCTCATTTAGGCCATGTCCATATTAGCAAAGTATCCTTAAGGCTGTTTGATCTAGGACAGATATATTGGGTCTACACAAAAAAAAACCCTCTTAAAAAAGTGGATCCATCGAGGTTTGATGATAGGGTCCAGGAAACCAAGAAATTAGTAAAATCACCCAATATTAAACTTTCACCAATTGAGATAAGGAACAATTTTCAGTACAGTTTCCAACTTTTGAAGTTTATACAAAGAAGACATAGACATATAAAATTTATTTGGGTGATGGGTGAAGATAATATTATTCAATTTCATCTTTGGAAAAACTGGCAATGGATAGCGAATAATGTCAGAATTGCTGTGGTAGCCAGAGGGAGAAGTAGATCATTGGTGAATTCGTCAACTTTTGCTTTAAAGTACAGGAGTTTTAGACTTATAAGTGGGCAATCTGCACAACTACAGCATTTTAAGCCTCCTATCTGGTGCATAGTGGATTCAAAAAGACTAAACCTTTCTTCAAGTGATCTTAGATCAAATGCTTAGTAAAAGAAAATTTATTAAGTTAAGTGCTTTTTCGGCATTTACAGGGATCATTCCCTTAAATGCTTTAGCAAAAACAACAAATAATTTTACCAATTTAATTAAAAAATCTGGCTTTGAAAATAATACAAGTTTTATGGCAGTAGACCTTAGATCGAATAAACTCATTGGTCGGCATAATGAAAAGCTTAGGTTACCTATTGCTTCTGTCACTAAAATGGTGACTGCATGTTATTATCTAAATAATAATCACAAAGTTGACAGATTCAAAACTGAATTGTTCATTGATGGAGATATCGAAGGCGATACTCTTTACGGCGACCTATACCTTAAAGGCTATGGAGATCCTACACTTAAGACAGATGATCTTTCGCTATTCATTAATGCGGTTAAAAAATTGGGTGTGACTAAAGTAAATGGAAACCTTTTCTATGATAATAGCTATCTGCCTGACATTAATTACATAAATAGAAGCCAACTCCCCCAATATGCATATAATCCAGGTATAGGAGCAATTAACCTTAATGAGAACCGCATTTTATTTAAATGGAAACGGTTGGAGAAAGCAAAATATAAAACTTCATTAACTGCGCCAGGTTTAACAAATATCGCACAAGTAACACATATTACGATGGATTTAGAAAATAAAAAAGGCCCTGTCTATAATTATGCGCTTGATAGGAATAACTTTAAGGAGAGATGGTCAGTTAATAGGAGAATATTGGGTAAAAAAGGTAGTCGATGGTTGCCAGTTCGAGAGAGTTCCTATTACGCGACCGAGGTCTTGAAAAAACTTTTTTTTGATAACGCTATTGAGATTAAGAGCATGGAGAGAAGAAAAGTACCTAAGAAAAGTAGACTCCTCTGCACCCACTATTCCGATGACAGCAAAATAATATTGAAAAACGCATTAAAATACTCGAAAAATATGGTAACCGAGTCTCTAGGACTTGTTACGAGTAGACTCGTTTCGTCAAATCTTTATGACCTTGACCAGTCGGCCATATTGATGACGAGGTGGTTTCGTAACGTTATAGGCAAACAAAACTCTCTATTCCTGAATCATAGCGGGTTATCCGTAGGTAGTTTTTCCACCTCAGAAGATTTTAGAAGGTTTTTAATGCAAGAAAATGTTCAAAAGTGTCTTCTGCCAGTTTTAAAACGAATTCCAATTTACACATCAAAAGGGAAAGTTTACTCGATTGGCAATATAACGGTTAAAGGTAAAACGGGAACCATGCATTATATAAGAGGATTAGCCGGATATATATGTAGAGAGGATATTCCTGTGATGGCATTTTCCATATTTTCAGCTGATTTAAATAAAAGAAAAGAAAACTCTAGCAATAACTTTGAAAGGCCAAAGGGATCGTCATCTTGGCTCTCCAGAGCTGTAATCCAAGAAAGACAAATAGTTCGAAAAATAATAGATAGTATTTAGATATCTATTTTAGACCGTAAGATGCCTTGCTCTGGCACCTCGCTCTATCGCGGCTCCATGGAGGCGGTCTATGTTAAGTTCGTATCTTATTTCTCTTAATAATTGAAGCTCGATTTCTTTAAGGCGCCCGTCTGCTGCAGCTACATCACAAGCTAAAGCGTACGCTGTCTCATAGAGATGCTCGGGTAGAGAGACCTTTATCAAACCAAAAAGTGCATCAAGCCCATCTTCCTCTTCAAATATGTCAAACACAGTCTCGGCTATAGTTTTTACACGGGCCACATCATAATCTTTAAATATTGGCAGATGTTCAACAATTTTAATTATCGAGGCAAATTCTATTTTTGTAACACCTCGGTGCGACGTTCCTTCTGCTATCATAATAGCTACCAACGCATCTTGGGGGCTCAATATTGTTGTACTTGAGTTTATATCCATTTAAATGCTAGCAATTCTTTGTCTTTTATATTATACGGATCTCACTCTTTGTGAACAACATTTATATTTTTATTTCCTTGGATGTGGATTAGTGAACCTTATTGAAAATATGCCTAATAATATTAAAGCTTGGCCTGCACAAGAAGCAGTTGGCCTTAATAAACATTTGCAAAATATCAACGAAAATAAAGATAAGGTTACTTTTCAGACTGGGTATGGTCCATCTGGATTACCTCATATTGGAACGTTTGGTGAGGTTATGAGAACCTCAATGGTAAGACATTCCTTTGAAAAACTATATGGAGTTAAAACCAATCTCTTGTGTTTTTCAGATGATTTGGATGGTCTTCGAAAAGTTCCTGACAATATTCCGAATAAAGAGTTAGTAGAAAGAGATTTAGATTTACCCCTTTCAAAGGTAACCGATCCCTTTGGTACCCACAAAAGCTTTGCTGAATATAACAATAGTAAATTATGCGAGTTTCTTGATAGTTTTAAGTTCGACTATGAGTTTATTTCGTCCACTAAGTGCTACTCTTCAGGTGTTTTCAATGAGGCATTGGTACAAGTTTTGGCAAATTACAAAGAAATTATGGAAATTATTTTACCATCTCTTGGATCCGAAAGAAAATTAACGTATTCACCCTTTTTACCGATCAGTAAAAAATGTGGTAAAGTTTTGCAGGTACCAACTCTTGAAATAGACACCAAAAATCATTCTATAGTTTATGAAGACGTAGATGGAGAAAAAGTAAAAACACCAATTACAGATGGAAATGTTAAATTACAATGGAAAGCTGATTGGGCAATGAGGTGGTTCGCACTATCCGTAGATTATGAAATGTATGGTAAAGACTTAATACCATCGGCAAATTTAGCGTCAAAAATATGCAGAGTTCTTGGGAGAAAAGCACCTTACCAGTTTTTTTATGAACTATTCCTTGATGATCAAGGACAAAAAATATCAAAATCAAAAGGTAACGGTTTGTCAGTTGAGGAGTGGTTGAAATACGGGTCAAAGGACTCTTTAAGTCTCTTTATGTTTCAAAAGCCAAAGACTGCAAAAAGACTTTATTTTGACTCTATCCCAAGAGCTGTTGATGATTACCATAAGTTTTTAGATACGTATAAGCAACAGAGTGAAGAGGATAAATATGAAAACCCCGTTTGGCATCTGCATCGAGGCAACCCTCCTAAGTCAGAATTACTTGTCTCTTTTTCTATGCTAATGAACTTAGCCGGAGCAACTGGTTCTACGAACATAGAAACGCTACTTTCTTTCGTACAAAAGTACGTTAATAAAGAGGATAACCCTATGAACCCGACTATGCTTGGAGCTATGCAGAACGCAATTAATTACTTTAATGATTTTATTGAGTCTAAGCGTGTTTTCAAGAAACCTTCAGGTAACGATCATAGCGCTTTGATTGAACTTGCAAAGAGATTAGAGGGATTACATGAAGACTTCGATGCGAGTGAGATCCAACAAGTCATTCTAGACGTTGGTAAAATCAACGGATATGAGAACAACAGAGATTGGTTTAAATTGATATATGAGGTTTTATTGGGGAGTCAAAGTGGCCCTAGACTAGGTAGTTTTTTTTCTTTACTTGGTAAAGATAAAACGGTTGAAAAACTTAATGAGGTATTATGATGAGGCTAGAACAAGTTATAAAAGGAGCTTGGGTTGCCCTTTTTTATGTTTTTCTTTTAAAGTCTATAGTGTTCGCAGATGAGAGTGGGGCGGCAATGCAAGAAGTTCGGGAGACCATTAGTTCACAAATTGATGCTTTTAAGCAAAACGATTTCAATAGAGCGTATACTTTTGCAGCACCTAATATTCAAGCTCAGTTTCCCAGCCCAGAAGTTTTCGGTTTAATGGTTAGGAATGGGTATCCTGTTATTTGGAAACCTAAAAGCTTTAAATTTACTAAGTTTAAAGATCTTGGAAATAGATGTATTCAGCGAGTTCTATTTCAATCCTATAATGGATCACTGGAGACTTATGATTATATCCTAGAAAAAAATGATAATGTCTGGAAAATAGCAGGAGTACTTACAATAAATTTGGCTGGTGAAACCTAACATTTATCTGGCAAACGGATCTTTTTTTATCTCCAATTCTGTTTTCTCTAGTTTCTGTATTTGATCTCTTAATTTAGCCGCTTCTTCAAACTCGAGATTTTCTGCGGCTTTAAGCATTTGCGATTTTAAATCCTCCAGGTGATTTGAGAGATTATGACCAATTCCAGGGTTTTTTTCCAAATCAGCCGTGACTCTAGCCTGATCAGTATCTCCCTTGTAGAGACCCTCCAATATATCATTAACGTTTTTTTCGACCGTTTTTGGGGTAATGCCATTTTCAATGTTATAGGTTCTCTGTTTCTCGCGGCGTCTATCAGTTTCGTCTATCGCTTTTTGCATACTTTTTGTTATTGTATCAGCATACATTAGGACCTTCCCATCAATATTTCTCGCTGCCCTTCCAATTGTTTGTACTAATGACGTTTCAGAACGCAAAAACCCTTCCTTATCAGCGTCTAATATCGCTACTAATCCGCATTCTGGGATGTCTAATCCCTCTCTAAGTAAGTTGATCCCTACTAGAACGTCAAAAGCTCCTATTCGTAAGTCCCGCAGAATTTCCAATCTCTCTAAAGTGTCGATATCCGAGTGCATATATCTTACTCTAATGCCCTTCTCGTGAAGATATTCGGTAAGGTCTTCGGCCATTTTTTTTGTTAATACAGTGCAAAGAGTCCTAAGATTTCTCTCTGTTACTTTGCTAACTTCTATTATCAAATCATCTATTTGAGAGTCAGTAGGTCGAACCTCAATTTCGGGGTCAATTAGACCGGTGGGCCTGATAATTTGCTCAGTGAAAACCCCCTGTGTTTGGTCTAACTCCCAAGCCCCGGGTGTAGCGGATACATAAATTGTATGGGGCCTCATAGCATCCCACTCTTCAAATTTTAATGGTCTATTATCGGTACATGAAGGGAGTCTAAAACCATACTCCGAAAGAGTACTTTTTCTTCTGAAATCCCCTTTAAACATACCACCAAGCTGTGGTATGCTCACATGACTTTCATCCGCAAATACAATTGCATTATCGGGAATATACTCAAAAAGAGTAGGGGGTGGTTCTCCAGGTTTCCTACCTGTAAGATACCTTGAGTAATTTTCGATACCATTACACATGCCTGTTGCCTCGATCATCTCTATGTCGAAGTTAGTTCTTTGCTCTAATCTTTGTGCCTCAAGAAGTTTATTTTCATTATTTAGCTGTTTAAGTCTGAGCACAAGCTCTGCTTTTATATTTTTTATTGCCTGCTGTAAAGTCGGTCTAGGAGTCACGTAATGTGAATTTGCATAGATTTTTGCTTGGGATAGTTCCGCAAGCTTTTTTCCAGTTAATGGGTCAAATTCAACAATTTTTTCTAGCTCATCACCGAAGAACAGAAATCTCCAAGCTCGGTCTTCCAAATGGGCGGGCCACACATCCAATGTATCACCTCGAACTCTAAAACAGCCTCTTTGAAAATTCTTGTCATTTCTCCGATACTGTTGCTCAACCAAGTTTTTAACTATCTGCTGTTGATTAAAAGTACCCCCTTTACTAAAGCTTTGAGTCATAGAGCTGTAGGTTTCAACAGAACCTATACCGTAAATACAAGACACGGATGCAACAATAACTACGTCTTTTCGTTCCAATAAAGATCGTGTAGCTGAATGCCGCATTCTGTCGATTTGTTCATTTATTTGAGCTTCTTTTTCAATGTAAGTATCTGATCTTGGAACATAAGCCTCCGGCTGATAGTAGTCGTAATATGAGACGAAATATTCTACAGCATTGTCTGGAAAGAATTGTTGAAATTCTCCAAAAAGTTGACCTGCCAATGTTTTGTTAGGAGCGAGGATAAGAGCAGGACGTTGCGTTGACTCAATAATTTTAGCCATTGTAAAAGTTTTGCCCGTACCAGTGGCTCCAAGTAAAACTTGGTTCTTTTCGCCTTTGTATAGACCTTCAACCAACTCATCAATCGCGGCAGGTTGATCACCAGCAGGTTTAAACTCCGACATTACACGCAACTCATTTTTTTCGATGGTTAACTCATGCATATTGAACGGACTTTGTATAGTTACTTTTATAGTAGTTTTATGATTTTGTTATTTAAAACTTCTGTAATTCAATATAGTATCATTCAAGAAATTTAAACTGATTTTTTAGGAAAATTTATGGTAGCGCGAATATTTAAAACATCTAAGACCGCGATGCAGTCGGGCACGGGTAATGCAAATCAGTGGTTTTTAGAATTTGATAAAAACGATCATAAACCGATAGACCAGGTTATGAGTTGGATTGGGTCTAGTGATACCACCAGTCAAATAAAATTAAAATTTGAAACTAAGGAAGAGGCAACTCAATACGCTAAAAGCAATAATCTTTTGTATTTTATTGAAGAGGGCTCAGAAAAAAAGATGAATATCCGAAAGAATGGTTACGGCGATAATTTTGATTACAGCAGAAGAAGACCTTGGACACACTAGCTTAATTATGAAACCCGTAAACTGGTTAGCTTATAATCTATACATATCTAATTAAATTTAATTTACTATAAACTGTTCATATGATACCACTTCCTTACGTGGCCCCGTAGCTCAGCTGGATAGAGCAACTGACTTCTAATCAGTAGGTCGTACGTTCGAATCGTACCGGGGTCACCAAACTTTTTTCTAAAGAAAGTAGCTCAGTGTTTAACCCATTATATGCTTTTATTTTGAGAAATGGGATACTCATGCTCTGCTTAGCAATGCTAGGTTGGGCTGGGAATACTATAGCCGGTAGAATGTCAACTGGTGAAATGTCACCCATGGTCGTTGTGTTTTTACGATGGTTTATTATCTCCATTTTTCTAATTTTATTTTTAAATCAAAAATTGATTGCATCACTTAAGTCAATAAGAGGAAAATTTGTTTGGCTTTCCTTAATGGGATCACTTGGTCTAACTGGCTTTAATGCTTTATTTTATATAGCCGCTCAGAATACAACAGCAATAAACTTAGGTATCATTCAAGGTATTATGCCCGCGATAATACTAGTTGGGTCGGTCATTATATTCAAAGAATCAGTCAACAGTACTAAGATTACGGGGCTGGTAATAGCCTTCTTAGGTGTCCTAGTAGTGGTAAGCCAAGCAAACTATGAGAGAATAGTTTTATTGTCGTTTAATTTTGGAGATATGGTCATGTTGTGCGCTTGTTTTTTCTACTCTGGCTTTACGCTCGGGCTAAAAAATAAACCAGAAATCGACCCTATTGTACTCATGGCTTATTTCTCATTGAGTGCCTTGATATTTTCTCTTCCACTTCTAGCTGCAGAATACTATCTGGGAACTACACAGATTCCCACTACTCGTACAGCTTGGCTTACTATACTTTACATTGCTTTTGTCCCCTCTTTTCTAGCTCAGGTTTTTTTTATAAGAGGGGTTGAGCTAGTAGGAGCATCCAAAGCAGGTCTATTTATTAACTTTTTACCTATCTTTGCAGCAATTCTAGGTGTGCTTTTACTGGGTGAGAGATTATACGTTTACCATTTGATCTCATTATTTATTGTTTTGTTAGGTGTTTATCTTTTTATGGTTATTGGAGAAAAAGAAAAAAAAATCGTATAAAAAAAAATTAGACTTCAAATCTCTGTTGTGTCATCAGATATCATATGAAATTACTATCAAGCTAAAAAAAAATGCAACTTAATAAAAATAAATACTTTAAGGAAATACTGGAAAAAGCAAACAAGTCACAGTTTGATTCAGTCAAAGAACTTCAAAAGCTAAATAGACTTAAAGCACTTACATTTTCTTTTGAGGGTATATCACTTGATATCACTAGACAGCTAATTTACTCAGAACAATTTGCTACACTACAAATGCTTGGAGTTGCTATAGACATTGAAAATAAAAAAAAGAAACTTTGTGAGGGTTCTTTTATCAATGTTACTGAAAATAGATTTGTCACTCACTTTCTTGAAAGAAAACCAAACTCAGTAAGAGATAAAGAAAAAAGGTACAAGTCATTCATTTCTTTTCTGAAACAAAAGAATATTAAAAATTTAATTAACGTGGGAATAGGGGGGTCAGACCTTGGAGTTAAAATGGTGTATCGTGCACTAGAAAACGAAAGGCAGGGACCGTCCCTGATAAACATATCAAATTTAGATTTCACAAATCTTCAAGATATTATTGAAAAAGAAGATGCTAGAGAAACATTTTTTATCTTTAATTCGAAATCGTTTTCTACGGAGGAGATATTAGTTAATCTCAAGTTTGTTAAAAGTTGGCTTGCGCATAAGGGGCTAGATCTAAATGACCATGTGGTGGCGGTTACGTCTTCCCGAGAGAAAGCATCGGAATTAGGTTTTAAAGACGAAGCTATTTTTGAAGTTTCAAAAGGAGTAGGAGGACGGTTTTCAATGTGGTCACATTTTGGATTAGGCTTGGTCGCTACTCTGGGTTTAGATGCTTATACGCAGCTCCTCGAAGGAGCACATAAAATGGATAGGCACTTTTTGGAAGAGCCGCTTGAATCGAACTTGCCTTACATCCTTGGGTTAACAAGAATTTGGAATAGAAATATCCTAAATCTCCAAAATCTAGCTATTGTTCCCTACAAAAAAAGCCTTGAGTACTTTGCTAATTGGGTTCAGCAGGTGGAAATGGAAAGCAATGGTAAAAGTTTTGATATCTCAGGCAATGATCTAGAATTACCTGCAGCGCCCTTGGTCTTCGGAGAAATAGGAACCGAGTCCCAACACAGTTTTTTCCAACTACTTCATCAGGGAATAGAAAAAATTCCAGTGGAGTTTTTGGTGCCAATTGAGAGCAAATATGAAGTCGGTGAATACGACCAAGAACTAGCGCCTCATTCAAGGTTAGTCGTAAACGCCGTTGCACAAGCAGAAGCGCTGATCATGGGGACAGAGACAAATAAGGATAACTATAGAAATATGACTGGTAATCGACCCTCTACAATCATAAGCTGGGATGAAACTAATCCTGAGTCCTTAGGTAAACTGCTCGCTCTTTATGAAAATACAACCATTGTGTGTGGTTTGTTGTGGGGAATTAACAGTTTTGATCAATGGGGTGTGGAACTTGGTAAAAAGATATCAAGGAAGATTTATTCAGGTCAAAATTTGGAAGACTTATCAATTAGTGCTAGGAAAATTCTAAAAGATATTTTATAGATTATTTTTTTAACAGAGTTTTAAACGCAGCCTCAAAGCGTACTTTGTCGATCTGTCTCGACAATCTTAAGCTCGTTACTTTATCTTGAGTGGAATTGGTGTCTTTAGACAGTACCTCATTCAATAGACGCTTTTTTTCTAATTTTTTCTTGTTTTCGCCATTTTTCAATTATTTAGGTCTTTCAGTATAAACTTTATGATTTTATAGGGATCTTTTGAGGGGTTTCTTTTTTTGGTTCTTCCCTATAAAGATGAATAGATAAAAGGCCATCTTTAAACTCAGCTCCATCAACTCTTACATTATCAGCTAATCTAAAGGTTTTGGTAAACGCTCGTTTAGCTATTCCTTTATGGATATATTCGTGTTGACCATTTTTATCTCCATTGCCGTAAACTACCAA
>CACAFI010000025.1 GCA_902531755.1 uncultured Alphaproteobacteria bacterium | reverse complement strand
AGTTTGGCAAAAGCAGTAAATTATAGCTCTGCTGGAACAGTAGAGTTTATTGTTGATGAAGAAAAGAATTTTTATTTTTTAGAAATGAATACCCGGTTACAAGTAGAACACCCAGTTACAGAACTTATAACGGGTCTAGACCTCGTGGAATTAATGATTAAAGTTGCTTATGGAGAGCAATTGAAGTTATCGCAAGATGAAATTAAACTAAAGGGCTGGGCTTTAGAAAGCAGAATATATGCTGAAGATCCTTACAGAAACTTTCTTCCATCTACAGGTAGATTAAAAAAGTTTAAGCCCCCACAGGTATCAAATGAAGAAGATAAAATAATTAGAAATGATTGCGGTGTAATTGAGGGTGGAGAAATTAGTATTTATTATGATCCGATGATATCCAAGTTGTGTTCTTGGGGGAAAACTCGAGAAGAGGCTATTTCTTTTATGCAGGAGGCTTTGGATGATTATCAAATAGAAGGTATTGGACAAAATATACCGTTTTTGCATAGCGTTTATAGAAACCGTGATTTCTGCAAAGGCAATATTTCGACTGCATTTATTGAAAATAACTATCCTGAAGGTTTTAAAGGTGAGACACTTTCTGAAGAGGAGCGTAACCGACTTGTTGCTTTAATTACTTTTGCATACCATACAAAAAATTTAAGAGATCAAGCAATTTCAGGAAGACTTGACTCCTTTGAAGGAAAAGCAGCTGAAGAATACTTTATAAGATTTGAGGATCAATGGCTAGCCACTAAAATCCGGGAATGTGACGATGAACAGACTGTAACTGTAAATGATTTGCAGTTAAGATTTGTAACAAGATGGAAACCAGGAGATACACTGATAAAGGCTAATTTTAACAAAAAAAATGTAGTAGCCAGTTTGCGGTTTGAAGACCAAGGAATTGCTGTAGAGTATCGCGGCTCTTTGAACACCGTCATTGTTTGTAACGAAAACGAGAAAGAGCTATTTAAATTCATTAAGGAACCTGAAGTTATTGATACATCAAAATTTCTTTTATGCCCTATGCCAGGGCTATTGGTATCCATGAGTGTAAATGAGGGCGATGCTATTGAAGAAGGTCAAATCTTATGTTCGGTTGAAGCAATGAAGATGGAGAATGTGTTTAGAGCAGAAAAAAAAGGTGTAGTGAAAAAAGTTAATGTGGCAGCCGGCGATAGTTTGGCAGTAGATGATATTATTATCGAGTTTGAGTAGGGCATAGCATGGAGAATAAAAAACTTTCTGACTGGAAGAATTTAGCTGAAAAAGAACTTAGAGGTAAAAAGTTAGACACCCTATACGTAAAAACAGCAGAGGGCATAGAGATTAAACCTCTTTATACAGCGAGTGATATTCAAGGGCTTGATTATCTAAATAGTGTTCCTGGCAAGGCGCCCTTTGTAAGGGGACCAAGAGCAACCATGTATGCAGGCAGACCGTGGACGATAAGACAGTATGCCGGCTTTTCCACAGCTGCCGAGAGTAATGAGTTTTACAAAAAAAATCTCGCAGCAGGGCAAAAAGGGGTATCAGTAGCGTTCGATCTAGCCACTCACCGTGGATACGACAGTGATCATCCGAGAGTTGAAGGAGATGTAGGGAAAGCAGGTGTTGCAATTGACTCAGTTGAAGATATGAAGATCTTGTTTGACGGTATTCCATTGGATCAAATGTCTGTTTCTATGACGATGAATGGAGCTGTTATACCTATAATGGCAAGCTTTATTGTTGCTGGAGAAGAGCAAGGAGTGCCAAGAGAAAAATTAACAGGCACTATCCAAAACGATATATTAAAAGAGTTTATGGTTAGAAATACCTATATCTATCCTCCAGAACCGTCTATGAAGTTGATTGCCGATATAATAGAATATACCAGTAAAGAGATGCCAAAATTCAATTCTATATCAATATCTGGTTATCATATGCAAGAAGCTGGAGCTAATTTGGTACAAGAATTAGCATTCACATTAGCTGATGGAAAAGAATACGTTCGAGCGGCCTTGTCTAAGGGTTTAAATATTGATGCTTTTGCAGGAAGGCTATCGTTCTTTTTTGCAATTGGTATGAATTTCTTTATGGAAGTTGCTAAACTTAGGGCCGCTAGAATTTTGTGGGCAAGAATTGTAAAGGAATTTAATCCAAAACAGTCCAGCTCACTGATGCTCAGAACACATTGCCAAACTTCAGGTGTAAGCTTGCAGGAACAGGATCCTTATAACAACGTAGTAAGAACAGCATATGAGGCATTGGCGGCTGTGCTAGGTGGAACTCAAAGTCTTCACACAAATGCCCTAGATGAGGCTATTGCTTTACCTACTGAATTCTCAGCAAAAATTGCCAGGAATACACAATTAATTCTTCAGGAAGAACTTGGAATTACAAATGTCGTCGATCCACTTGCTGGCAGCTATTATGTCGAATCTTTGACTAATGAACTTTGTGAAAAGGCATGGGAACAGATCCAGGAAATTGAAAAATTAGGAGGTATGACTAAAGCAGTTGAACTCGGCTTGCCTAAGCGACGAATAGAAGAATCTGCAGCAGTTCGACAGGCTAAGGTAGATAGTGGTGAAGAAGTCATCGTTGGAGTGAATAAATACGTCGGAGATGAGGAGCAAAACGTTGAAGTTCGAGATGTCGACAATCTTAAAGTTCGCTTTGAGCAGATCGAAAGACTAGAAAAAATAAAAAATAGTAGAGATGAAGAGAAATGCAAAGCTGCACTAAATAAGATGAAGGTAGCAGCAAGAGACGGCACTGGTAATATACTGGCATTGGCAATCGATGCTGCCAGAGAACGTGCCACCGTAGGAGAAATGTCATATGCTTTAGAGGAAGTGTATACTAGGTATTCAACCACAAGTGAAGTTGGTAAAGGACAATATGCCAAGTCCTTCAAAAATAAAGAAGAGATTGAACAGACAATAGATCTTGTTGAAAGTTTTACTAGAATGGAGGGGCAGAAGCCTAAAATGTTAGTCGTCAAAATGGGACAAGATGGGCATGATCGAGGAGCTAAAGTAATTGCTTCAGCGTTTATCGATTTTGGATTTGATGTAAAAGTGGGTCCTCTATTTCAAACGCCATCCGAAGCAGTAGAGGATGCCCTAAAAGGGAACTTCGATATTATTGGTATTTCAACCCAGGCTGCAGGTCATAAAACACTCGCCCCACAATTAGTTCAAGAGTTAGAAAAGAGAAATGGACAAAATATATTAGTAATATGTGGGGGTGTTATCCCACAACAAGATCATAAATTTTTGAAAGACTCTGGGGTTAGTGCAATTTTTGGACCTGGTACTAATATTCCAAAAGCGGCAGATGAGATCATTCAGTTGCTATTTAATGCAAAAGGTCGTAACCACTAATTAAAAGGGAAAAAATTGGTAAGGAACTCGAAAGAAAATAGCTCTAAAAAAGCCGCGCTTGATTATCATGAATTTCCACAACCGGGTAAGTTAGAAATTAGAGCGACAAAACCTTTGGCTAATCAAAGAGACCTCTCAAGGGCATATTCTCCTGGAGTTGCTGAGGCTTGTTTGGAAATAAAGGAAGATGAAAAAACTGCTTCTAAGTATACTGCAAAAGGAAATTTAGTTGCTGTAATTTCCAACGGAACGGCCGTTTTAGGTTTAGGCAATATTGGACCAAGTGCTTCCAAGCCAGTGATGGAGGGGAAGGCCGTTCTATTTAAGAAGTTTGCAAATATCGACTGTTTCGATATCGAAGTGAAGGAAGACAACCCACAAAAACTTGCTGAGATAGTTGCATCTTTAGAGCCAACTTTTGGTGCAATAAATTTAGAGGATATTAAAGCACCAGATTGTTTTGAAGTTGAGAGACTTTGTAAAGAAAAGATGAAAATACCTGTTTTCCATGACGATCAACATGGAACAGCTATTGTGGTAGGGGCGGCTGCGGTCAACGCAATAGAACTTTCACATAGGAAAATTGAAAGTACTAAAATCGTTGCTGTAGGGGCAGGTGCCTCTGGAATAGCATGCTTGGAAATGTTGGTAAAACTTGGTGCAAAAAAAGAAAATATATGGCTCTGTGATAGCAAGGGTTTAATTACCAAAAATAGAAGCGAAATAAACGAAGAGAAAAAAAGATTTGCTCAAGATAGTAAATTTTCTAAGTTAGAAGATGTTATTGAAAATTGTGACCTGTTTTTAGGACTTTCAGGCCCAGGAGTATTGACAAGTAAAATGGTTCTTAAAATGAATGAGCAGCCAATAATATTTGCCCTTGCAAACCCTGACCCGGAAATCAATCCAGCTGATGTGCTAAAGGTAGAGCCTAATGCACTGATAGCAACTGGTAGGTCTGATTATCCGAATCAAGTAAACAATGTTTTGTGTTTCCCTTTTATTTTTAGAGGCGCTCTAGATGTCGGGGCAACACAAATAAATGATGAGATGAAATTGGCGTGTATACACGCCATCGCAAATCTGGCAAGACAGACTTCAACCGCTGAAACTGTGGAAGCGTACCAAGGAGAAATTTTAAAATTTGGCAAAGAGTACCTTATTCCTAAACCCTTTGACCCAAGACTATTACCAAATGTTGCAGCAACCGTAGCAGAGGCTGCAATGAAAAGTGGGGTTGCTTCTCGACCTTTGAAAGATGTTGAGGCCTATAAAATTAAGTTGGAAGGGTCAGTTTATAAGTCTACTATCTTAATGAAGCCTGTATTTGAAGCAGCAAAAACATCATCGCGTAAGATTGTCTTTGCTGAAGGAGAGGATGAGAGAACTCTCAGGACAGCTTTAGCCTTGTTAGAAGAAACTAGTGATAAACCTATACTTATTGGTCGTCCGGAAGTAGTCGAAAATAGAATTGAGAGATATGGATTGCCGCTAGTGCACGGCAAGGATTTTGAGCTAGTAAATCCCCAAAATGATCCTCGGTTTAGAGAATACTGGGAAGCATATCTGGAAATAATGGAGAGAAAAGGAGTAACTCCTGCATTAGCAAGAGCAATTATGAGAACAAATACGACAGCTATTGGAGCAATTATGGTTAAGCGAGGCGAAGCCGATAGCTTAATTTGTGGTACTTTTGGGCAATATCTATGGCACCTAAAATATATAGAGGAAATTTTAGCTGGTGAAGAATTGAAGCCAGTCGGAGCTTTATCGATGATGATATTGGAGTCAGATGTTTTGTTTGTAGCTGATTGCAACATCCATCCGAATCCTACAGCAGAAGAAATAGCCGAGATTGTCATTGGAGCGGCACGCCACACAAAACGCTTTGGTGTGGTACCCAAAATAGCTCTTTGTTCTCACTCTCAATTTGGTAGCTTAGATACCGACTCAGGTAAACGAATGAGAGGCGCTCTTGATATTCTTGATAGCAAAAAATTGGATTTCTTATATGAAGGCGAAATGCATTCTGACTCAGCACTTGACGAGGATTTAAGGCAAAGAATTTTTAGAGGTAGTAGATTTACTGGTTCGGCGAACGTTTTAGTATTTAGTAATATAGATGCAGCGAGTGGTGTGCGTAACATTTTGAAAATGAGATCTAACGGAATTGAGGTTGGTCCTATCTTGATGGGGATGGGCAATAAGGCACATATTGTAAGTCCCTCTATAACTACCAGAGGGCTTTTAAATATATCAGCCTTAGCAGGGACGCCTGTCCAGATATATGGCTAACTAGGAGGGTAAATTGAGTTATAAGGACGTTTATGAAGCGTGGAAACAAAATCCTATAGAATTTTGGAGAAACCAATCAAAAGAAATTAGTTGGTATGAAACTGCTGACAAAATTTTGGATGATAGCCGAAAGCCTTTTTATAATTGGTTTACAGGGGGATCGATAAATGCTTGCTATAATTGTGTTGACAGACACATTGAAAATGGAAGAGGTGGGGATATCGCTATCATTTATGATAGCGCCATGCGCAAAAAAGTAAGGAAAATTTCCTATTCTGAGCTAAAGAAAGATGTTGCAAAGTTAGCAGGGGCGCTCAAAGAAAAGGGCATAGAAAAAGGTGACAGAGTAATAATATACATGCCAATGATTCCAGAGGCTGTAGTCGCTATGCTAGCGTGCGCCAGGCTTGGCGCCATTCATTCTGTAGTTTTTGGAGGCTTTGCTGCAAGTGAGTTGGCTGTAAGGATTGATGATTGCAACGCAAAAGCAATAGTTGCTGGTTCCTGTGGTTTAGAGCCTGGCAGAATTGTGCCCTACAAACCCTTACTCGATGAGGCGATTTCTTTATCTAAGCACAAACCTGATTTTTGTGTTGTTTATCAGAGAGATGAATTGAGAGCACAATTGATTGAGGGCCGTGATTTTGATTGGAATGAGTTGGTTTCAAAAGCTGAGCAAACTGATTGTGTCCCCGTAAGAGGAGAAGATCCATTATATATTCTGTATACATCAGGTACGACTGGACAGCCCAAAGGCGTTATCAGACCTGTAGGTGGACATCTGGTTAGTCTTCATTGGACAATGAAAAACTTTTATGATGTTCAACCAGGTGAAGTTTTTTGGGCAGCATCGGATGTTGGTTGGGTTGTCGGCCATTCTTACATTGTTTATGCTCCCCTGGTAAGCGGCACTACTAGTGTTCTTTTTGAAGGGAAGCCTGTCGGAACACCAGATGCAGGTACTTTCTGGAGAGTAATAAGCGAACATAATGTTGTATCGCTATTTACTGCTCCAACAGCATTTAGGGCAATAAAGAGGGCTGACCCAAGAGGAAATTTTCTTAAAAATTATAGTCTTGCTAGTTTAAGAACGCTCTTTTTGGCTGGAGAAAGAGCAGACCCAGATACCATTAATTGGGCAAAAGATTTGCTCCAAATACCCGTAATTGACCATTGGTGGCAAACAGAAAGTGGGCACGTGATGATAGGCAATCCATGGGGTATCGAACAGATGGATATTAAAGTTGGATCACCCTCCGTACCAATCCCTGGTTTTGAGATAGATGTTCTTGATGAGAATGGTAATATTTTGCCTTCAAATCAGTTGGGTTCAATCGCTATAAAGTTACCTCTTGCCCCTGGAGCTTTACCTTCACTTTGGAAAGCTGATGACAGATATCTTTCGGCGTACTTGTCAAAATTCCCTGGATACTACGAAACAGGTGATGCCGGGTTGAAGGATGAAGATGGTTATATGTACATAATGGCAAGAACGGATGATGTAATTAATGTTGCAGGACATCGATTATCTACTGGTGCGATGGAAGAAATTTTAGCTGATCACAAAGATGTTGCAGAGTGCGCCGTCGTTGGGATAAGTGACGAATTAAAGGGGCAAGTTCCTCTCGGCCTAGTTTGTTTAACTGATGGAGTAAATAGACCTGAAAGTGAAGTTAAAGAGGAGTTGGTTCAGATGGTTAGAGATAGGCTTGGACCTGTTGCATTTTTTAAGCAAGCACTGATTATAAAACGATTGCCAAAAACACGATCTGGAAAAATTTTGCGTTCAACTGTATGTAAGATTGCCGATGGCGAAGAATTTAAAATGCCAGCAACTATAGATGATCCGCTGATTTTAGAAGAAATTAAAGAAGCTCTGGCGACTATAGGATATCCAAGAAATTAGAATTAAGATGAAGCAAAAAAAAACATTACTTTTTTCTAACGCAAAGAGTGTTTTCTCAAACGCCTATGCACCTTATTCAAACTTTAATGTTTCAGTTAGCTTGCTTGGAATAAACGCCGCCATTTACACTGGAGTAAATGTTGAAAACAGCGCATTTCCCCAAGGGATGTGTGCTGAGGCGGCAGCAATAGGAAAAATGGTTACTGATGGATGCACTGAAATCAATGAAATATTGGTGATGGCGGACACAAAGAAACCTACAACTCCCTGTGGGGGATGTAGACAAAGACTAATGGAATTTTCAAAACCTAACACGCCGGTTTATCTATGCAATCTTGAGGATGTTCTGGAAGAAACAACTATGGGGTTATTGCTACCAGGTGCTTTTGATTTGAATAATATCTAAGCAAATCTCACTCTCCATATGGTATCCAAATATTCTTAACTTGACTCGACTTTCTTAATAGCAGTTTATTGAAGCTTGCATGATAGTTAATCCAGTTGACGTTGTTTCCATTTGTCGACCATATTTGTTTTAAATTCGAAATAGAGGCGATATCAATATCAGACTCGTATTTTGAATCTCCAAAATTCCATATCCCATCAACAGAATTATGCTCAGAAAGCGTTTTAATAAGTTCCTCGTGATTTCCAGTTACAATATTAATTGCTGCCGCAGGAACATCTGACGTCTCAAATATTTGATACATATCTACCGCAGGCAAAGGAAAATTTTCTGAAGGAATGACTACCAAGCGATTTCCTTGACAAAGTGCCGCAGCAATGAGAGTGACAAAAGAAGCTAAGGGTGCGAGATTAGGACATATAACCCCGATAACGCCAACAGGCTCATTAAGTGCTATTGTATTTGCTCTTACTGGCGCTTGGTGAACAGCACCATCGAATTTATCTGCCCATGAAGCAAAGGTAAATAATCTTTTTAGTGCGGTATCAAATTCTTGTATAGGATTTTTACAAAAAGTTGTCGAAGATAGCAAACTAATAAAATAGTCTCTTCTTTGAGAAAGGTTTTCTGCAATATAAAACATAATTTGTGCTCTTGCATGAGAGCTAAGCGCAGTCCAATTCATTTGCTTGTTGGCTGCCTCTACAGCATTTCTTATATCTTTCCGATTACCGCGTCCAACTGTAGCTATTTCTTGTTTTTTCCTATCGAATACCTCGATAGAATGTCCGCTATCGCCTCTCTTCTGATTGCCTCCAATAAACATTTTTCTAGTTTGGTCTATATGCGGCACAGACTGTCTTGAACGTGAAATATTTTCCCTAAATATCCTAGCTTCTTTTTTAATACTGAAGGTATCTGAGTTGATTTCTAGGTATTCATACATACCTTCTTTTCCACCCTCTCTACCATAACCACTCTCTCTATAACCTCCAAACCCAACAGCCGCATCAAAGACGTTTGTAGAGTTGATCCATACGACACCAACTTTCAATTTTGGTGAAATATCTAGTGCAAGATTTATATTTTCACTCCAAATACTTGCTGACAGTCCATATCGAGAATTATTTGCGAGAGCTACGGCTTCTTCAGGTGTTCTAAATGTGGTTGACGAAAGAACTGGTCCAAATATTTCTTGTTGAAAAATCTCCATTGAAGGAGAAACATTTTTTAAGAGCGTTGGTGGATAAAAATATCCCTTTAAAAGAGGCGGCATATCACACTGATAGATATCTGCTCCACCTTCTAATCCGCTTTCAACTAATCTTTTAACTCTATTTAGTTGTTCAAGGCTTATCAAAGGTCCCATGTCTATACTCTTATCTAACGGATTCCCGAACCTTAATTTTTTCATTCTTGAAAGGATTTTCTTTTCGACTTTTGAACTAATACTTTCATGTAATAAAAGCCTAGATCCAGCACAGCATACCTGTCCTTGATTAAACCAAATTGCGTCAACTATACCTTCAACGGCACTATCTAGGTCTGCATCCTCAAAAATGATAAAAGGAGATTTTCCTCCTAATTCTAAAGTTAATTTCTTTCCACTTCCCGCAGTGCTTTTCTTAATTTCTTTGCCAACTTGAGTTGAGCCAGTGAAGGCAATTTTAGAAACGTCCTTTTCTTTCACCAGATATGATCCAGTTATTCCGTCACCAGTTACTACGTTTACTACACCTGCTGGCAACTTAATTCTTCTGCATATTTCTGCAAAATAAAGTGCTGTCAGAGAGGTTTGTTCAGCGGGTTTAAGAATCACTGAATTGCCCGCTGCAATTGCAGGGGCGACTTTCCATGCTAACATCAGGAGTGGGAAATTCCATGGGATAATTTGCCCACATATCCCAACCGGAGAATAGTTTTCAAACTCTTCATCAAGCAATTGAGCCCATCCTGCATGATAATAGAAGTGTCTTGCTGCGAGAGGTATGTCAATGTCTCTACTCTCGCGAATTGATTTTCCATTTTCTATGGACTCCAAAACAGAGATTGTTCGCGATTCCTTTTGAATATATCTTGCTATAGCATACAGATATTTTGATCTTTGAAAGGAACTGAGCGATTGCCATTTCTCGAAGCCCGATCTTGCAACTTTCACAGAGTTTTTAATGTCGGCAATAGTTCCTTGCGAAACCTTAGCGATTTCTCTTTTGTTAAAAGGGTTAATGGTTTTGAATAAGTTTTTTGGTTTAGTAAATCTACCTCCAATAAAATGCCCGAATTGGCCATTATGCTTAGCGATCCACTCCAGGGCTTCTTTGTCACTCTCAAGAGCTTCTTCATAATCCATTTTTTTAAAAGAATCTTCAATCTTTGTCATTTGCCTACGCTATGCCATGTCTATTAAATGAGGAGTATTGACCGGTTACATAATGCTCTATCTGTCTCTCGATATCGGAAAGCAAAGATGAAGCACCAAGCCTGAAAAGGGAAGGGTGTAGCCATTTTGAACCAAGTTCTTCTTTTACCAGCATCATATAAGATAAACAATCTTTTGCTGATGAAATTCCTCCTGCGGGTTTGTATCCTACCTCAAACCCTGTGCATTCACGATATTCTCTTATTGCTCTGGACATAACCAGAGTAAAGGGTAATGTTGCGTTTATACTTTCTTTTCCAGTAGATGTTTTTATAAAGTTTGCTCCAGCCATCATACAAATCAAGGCAGCCTTCTTCACATTCTTTAATGTCCCTAGTTCCCCAGTAGCTAAAATAGTTTTAAGACAAGCCGTACCCGAAGCTTCTTTATATTCTGATACTTCATCGTAAAGCTTTTTCCAATTTCCAGACAAAACATGTCTTCTTGAGATTACAATATCAATTTCTTGAGCACCACTTCTTATTGACTCTTTTATCTCTAAAATTTTTGTTTTTTTTGGAGTATGTCCCGCAGGGAACCCCGTGGACACTGCAACTACTGGAATAGTGGACCCTTGAAGAGCTCTTAATGCGGTTCTTATGAATTGATGATAAACACATACTCCTCCTACTTTTATATTTAAATCTTCTATTCCAAGCTTCTTCAGAAGGTCATTGCGTAAAGGGGTCTTGGCTTTATTACAAAGTCGAACTACTCTACGCTCTGTATCATCACCAGATAGCGTAGTAAGATCCATACATGTAATAGCCTTAAGTAGCCATGCGACCTGGTTATGTTTTTTCACAGTGCGGCGGTTGGTTGCCGAAGCGCATCTTTTTTCTACAGCGCTTTTATTAATCCTAACTTCGTTAATAGCCTCTAGCTGAAAGGGCACGCCCTCATTCTTCACAATCACGGCATCCATTTTTGTTTTATTAAAGTTTTTGTCTAGTGGCATTTTCAATCTTTGTATGATTTTTAGTGCGTCAAATTTAGATAAATCAAATTGTTAGTTTAGAATAGTACAGTAATAATATAGTATATATAGTTCGCAACCTATTTGCTACACAAAGAAATAAAGTAAGTGCTACAGGCCAAATTATGTTTATTCAAGATTTGATTAGAAAGAAAAGAGATAAACATCAACTGACTTCCGCCGAAATAGATTGGTTTATACAAGAATTGTCTAACAATAAAGTTGAACCTGCTCAAACGGGTGCTTTTTTGATGGCATCATGGATCAATGGTTTCAGCGAACGTGAAAAGGTAAATTTAACCAATTCAATGAAGAATAGTGGAACGGTTTTAAAGTGGGATCTAAATGGACCAATAGTTGATAAACATTCCACTGGAGGAGTGGGTGATACGGTCTCTCTAATCCTCGCACCCCTTATGGCCAGTTTAGGTTGTTTTGTGCCGATGATTTCTGGCAAGGGTTTAGGGCATACCGGAGGCACTTTGGATAAACTTTCTTCGATACCCGGATATGAAGTAGAGCAAAGTGAAACTGCGTTTCAAAGGATTGTATCGGAGGTAGGATGCGCTATCGTAGGTCAGACTTCTAAGTTAGTGCCTGCCGATAAAATTCTTTACGCTACAAGAGATGTAACCAGTACAGTTGACTCAGTTGATTTAATTACAGCGTCTATAATCTCAAAAAAGCTAGCCTCTGGGATAAACAATCTCATTCTGGATGTTAAAGTTGGTAGAGGCGCATTAATGACCAATATAAAGCAAGCAAAAAAATTAGCTAAAAGCTTAGTTTCTATTGCAACAGCATCAAATTGTAATACGAAAGCCCTGATAACTAACATGGACGACCCTCTTAGTTCATCAATAGGTAATTCTCTAGAAGTAGAAACAGTAGTCGAAGTTCTATTAGGTAAAAATAAAAATGAATATGCCCTTTTGGACACAACAATAGCTTTATCTGTCGAATTATATTCGATGGTTTACACTGAAAAAAGCCCATCAGAAATAAAACGGAAAATCTATTCACTACTTGACTCCGGTCATGTGGCTGAGTGCTTTGAAAAAATGGTATCGGCCTTAGGTGGGCCAAAAAACTTTTTATCAATTTATCAAAAGGTGCTCCCGAGAGCAAATTCCGTGGTGCCAGTTAAGGCAAAAAAGGAAGGGTTTATTTCTGAAATTAATACAAAAGCATTGGGTGATATTCTTGTAAAAATTGGTGGAGGAAGACAGAAGGCTTCAGATAAGCTTGACCTATCTGTTGGATTTACAAAGGTGGTGAAATCTGGGGAAGAGGTCAATAAAAAAACATCTCTTCTGTTTGTGCATGGTGCTGGCGAATTGTCAACTGCTTCTTTGGAAAAAGAAATTAATGATTGTTTTTCTATTTCTGAGACTGGACCGGCGCAATTAAAAAACCCAATTTTGTTAAAAGTTGTTTGATGGGTAAGGCTATATTGATTGTTTTAGACTCTTTGGGTGTTGGAGGCGCTCCTGATGCTAGTCTCTATAATGATGAAGGGTCCAACACATTCGGTTCTATTGCTTTGGCCTGTTCAAATGGTGATGCGGATATTGGACGGAAGGGAGCATTAAAGGTTCCTAATCTTGAGTCTTTAGGTATCTATAGCGCTACAAGGCTATCAACTGGTTTAACCCTTCCTAATACTAATAGTACTATTGGATCCTATGCTGTAGCTAAAGAGCGCTCTAAAGGGAAGGATACGCCAACAGGTCATCATGAAATAGTTGGTTATACTAATCCAATTGGTTGGTATACTTTTCCTGAAGTTGTACCAGTCTTTCCTGAAAAACAGATGGATATGCTTATCCAAGAAGCGAAAGTGACTGGTTTTTTAGGAAACAAGCACGCATCTGGCGAAGACATTATTAAAGAATATGGTGAAGCCCACCTAGATAGTGGGTACCCAATCGTATATACCTCAGCTGACAGTGTGTTTCAAATAGCAGCTCATGAGCAAGGTTTTGGATTAGATCGTTTATACGAAACTTGTAAAATCGCCGCTGAAATTTTTAATAATTTGCGGGTGCAAAGAATAATTGCGAGACCTTTTCTTGGTGGCAATAAAGACAAGTTTTTTCGTACCAAAAATAGAAAGGATTTTATTTCACCTCCACCAATAAACACCTTATGTGACAAAGTTATAAAATCTGGAAAAAAATGTTTTGGAATAGGTAAAATTGCAGACATTTTTGGACATCGAGGAATAAGCAAGTCTATATCTGGGATGTCCGATGATAAATTATTTGATGAAATGCTGAATGTAATCGAAAAGGCAAACACTGGGGATTTAATTTTCGCAAACTTTGTTGAGTTCGATACTCTATATGGTCATAGGAGAGATTTGCCTGGTTATGCAAGAGCATTGGAAAAGTTTGATAAGCAATTACCAAAGCTTTTTTCAATTTTAAATAGAGACGACTTTTTGTTGATAACAGCAGATCACGGAAATGACCCTTCCTTTGCAGGAACAGATCATACTAGAGAACAAGTTCCTGTTTTGATAAAAAAACATAATTTGATCAATAAATGTTATGGATTGATTAATTTTTCTGATATTGGGTGTTTGGTAGAATCCTTCCTTAGGTTAGAAAAATACTAATAGGTATTAAATTATGAGCTCATTTGCACTATGTAAAAAAGTTGAATTACATATTCACCTCGAGGGAGCAGCTTCACCAGAATTTGTTAGAGAAACATGTTACAGTAGTGGCATGCAGATTCCAGAAATTTTCGATAAAAGTGGGAACTACAAATGGCAGAATTTTGATCAATTCCTTGGTATTTATGAAATAGTAACAAACATATTTTTAGATGAAAAAAATTTTGAGGCTCTCGTCCGCCACGTACTTGATAAGCAGGTTAAGGAAAATGTGATATATACTGAGATTTTTTTGGGGCCTCATCTATGGAGTGATAGACCCAATGACAGATGGGAACGTTTTTTAAATATTGCCAGCAAAGTTGCCGATGAGTATGAAAAAAAATATGGTATTTATACCTATTTTATTATTGTTTGCATAAGACATCTTGGTCCTGAAAAGGCTTTAGAAGCCTCAAGGTTTGCCTCCAAGGTTAAAGATAAAAATGTGGTTGGTTTTGGTATGGCAGGAGATGAAACAAAATTCAATACATTAGATTTTATGAGAAGCTTTGACTTTGCTAAAGACACTGGACTGGGGACAACTACCCATGCTGGGGAGATATGTGGAGCAAAATCTGTAGATGAAGCTATAAAACTTGGAGTAACCAGAGTAGGCCATGGCGTTAGATCATGCGAAAGCGAAGAAACGATAATAAACTTATCAAAAGAGAATATTTTACTTGAATTATGTCCAGGTTCAAATATAGCGCTTGGCTTATATCCATCACTTGACGATCACCCAATTAACTTTTTATTGAATAAAGACCTACCAATCTCCATCTCAACAGATGATCCTCCTTTCTTTTCTACAAGTTTATCAAAAGAATATCAGGATCTTCATAATGTTTTTGGTTGGGGATTTGAGATCTTTTCGCAAATTAATAAGAAGTCTTTAGAGTTTGCTTTTTGTGAAGCAAAACTCAAAGAAAAATTAATTCAACAACTTTAGGAAGTAAATAAATGGAAAACTTAACCATAATAAACCACCCATTAATCCAACATAAACTTACAGAAATGAGAAAAAAGACAACTTCCTCTAATCATTTTAGAACACTCTTAAAGGAGATAAGTTTACTTCTTGCCTATGAGATTACGAGAAATTTGCCAATGGAAACGATATCTATAGAAACACCTCTAGAACGGTATGAGGCACCAACTTTGGCAGGGAAAAAACTAGCCTTAATTTCTATTTTGAGGGCTGGCAATGGCTTGCTTGATGGTGTTTTAGATCTTATACCCTCAGCACGTGTTGGGTTTATTGGCTTGTATAGAAACGAAAAAACACTACAACCAGTAGAGTACTACTCTAAGGTGCCCAGTGACTTGAGCAATCGGGTATGTATAGTAGTTGATCCAATGCTAGCGACAGGTGGATCTGTATCATTTGCAGTCGATTATCTTAAGACAAAAGGAGCGAAAGATATAAGATTTTTGTGTCTCTTGGCTGCACCAGAGGGGGTGGAAATCATGCAGAAAGATCACCCAGATGTAAAAGTTTTCACAGCATCTTTAGATAGATCACTTAATGATATTGGGTACATATTACCTGGGCTTGGGGATGCTGGTGATAGGCTATATGGTACAAAGTAGAGAAAATTCTATCCAGGAATTCTAAGGGTCTCTTGTCTACTTCCATTCGTGATATGAATTTTATCCAGGTCAATACTTATAACCCTCCAGCCGTTTCCAAATTGCTGCCCTACTTTCACTTTTACCATATTGCCAGAAGATAATCTTATTAAAGCAATACGTCCTGATCTTTTCCCAAAAATGCCTAATAGATTAGTTCTATTCAGCTCTATTAAATTTTTAAGTGTTGAGTTTCCAACTATGGAAGCCCTTTTGGGTATGCTTGGAGGATTACTTTTGACATTCAAGTTTCTAATTGTGCTAGCAGCTACTTTTTTCAATTTACTGACAACAGGAGGCATTCCAGGTGGAAGCTCAACAAATGTCACCGCTCCTGTAGACTTCGTGGGATCTTCTAATACTTTAATTGAATCTATAATCCTTGGCTTTATCGTAGGCATGTTACCATTCCATAAAGCTAATTGTGTCAGTCCTTTTTCATTATTACTTTTCAATAATTTTATGTTAATTCCTTTCTCCTTAAGTTTTACGGCAAGCTGATGATTCAATGACAACTCATTTTCATAGGTTGATATAAGAGTGCTAAAATAGCTTTCTTCTCGTGTAATACCATTGGGTCTAACCAAAGCTTCATTTTTGTCATTAATAGAGTTGTACCTCGTCAGTTTTTCTGGAGTAAAAATATCTGGCTTGTTGATATCAAGGAAGAGCAATGGGAGTGTGCTAGCTCTTTTATTTGAGGTTGTAATTAAAATTTTAGTTAACGATATATCTGAAAAAATTTCTTCAATGACTATTTTTTTGTATCTGTGGTTTAATTTTTTTTCCTTTTTTGGAGATGCGAAAACTCTTTTAATTTTGAGGCTATTTGAAACAACTCCCAAATTTTTTGATACTCTCTCTCTTCCATTGTTTGAATCCTGAAAATCCTCATATATTTTTGGAAGCAATGCATACGGTTTTTTCTTTTGATTTAAAAAAAAACTCAACGAATCTACTTTTTGTGAGTTGGATAATTCTTTGAGTTCATCCAACTGGCTTGGTTTTTCGGGAATTGAAATAGGAGCCATTATATCTCTGAGCTTCAATTCTTTAATTCGGGTCGTTTTTAAGTTGGCATTTAATTGTGCTTCCATTGAGAACTTACTAATTGAATAAAATTGGGGACGCTGATTTTTCACTTTTTGAGGTATGAAAATAAAATTAGAGTCTTTTCGTTCAAAAATTGATATGTCTAGTTGAGACGGAGAAATTCTCTCTGCTTCTCGTAACAAAGTGAGTTCAGTTTTCAAACTATTTTCTTTGGCATTAAAATTTCCAGCTTCAGCCAAATAGTTATAGGGTTTATTATTAGATCTATATTCAACAAATGCAGATGTCAGAGATATTAAAAAACCGACAAATAGAAAGATACTCGTTAATGCCAGAACCTGGGTATATGTTTTACTCTCAATATCAAATAGTCGTTTTGAACTATTATCATTTAAAAAAATTGGACTTTTTTTAAATCCAGAAATTTTGCTTGAAGCAATATATCTTTCAGGACGAAAACCTGCTTTTTTTACGAAGTTTCTAGATTCAGTTATCGAATTTGCAGAGATTGCTGCAATGGGGATAGTACTTCTTGTAGAGGAGTCTCCAATCGCTATTAAGATCTCATTTTCATTTAGTCCACAGCGATTGGCTATAACTTTTTTACAATGTTCAATAGAAAAATCATCTTCAATCACGATCGTCTGGGAAAGTACTAACTCTCGAGGAAGAAGAATGTCGACTAAAGGTTTTTTTGTTGATAAAGCCGCTGCTAGATTTCTTAGTGAATCAAGATCTTTTTCAAGGTTTTTTGATGAAGGGTCAACTGACCCAAGCACGTGCCAAGTTTTTTTGCTGCCTTTCTTCAAAAGTTGTATTGAAGTTTTCGATAAATTTAAAGCTAGTCTATTTATTTTCATGTTACTTTATCTTCAGGAACCTCAAAAACAAACTCAACATATCATACTCCAGGCAACTAGGAAACCTATTGGTGCAATAAAGGCTTTAAAAACTATTAATTTGGTTTTGACTGCATTTTGAAAAGTGTTATCCCAACAGCTGCAGATACATTTAATGATGAAAAGTTATGGTTGCCGTCTATAGATATCAACATATCGCAGTGTTTTTTTGTCAAACGTCTAATTCCTTTTCCTTCAGCTCCAAAAACAACAGCGATATCATTATTCCCTTTTTTAAACGACGATATTTTATTTGTTGAACTTTCATCAAGTCCAATAACAAGATAACCTAATTTCTTTAATCTAAGGATTGTCTGCGTAATGTTTACAACTTGTATATATTGACTTTGTTCAAAGGCCCCTGAAGCTGCTTTAACGAGGCTCCCGGTCTCACTTGAGCCACCGTTGAGCGTATTTATAATAGCATTACAATTAAAGAATAGGCTTGATCTAATGATAGCCCCAACATTTTGAGGGTCGCTAACTTTATCTAAAATAACTATTAGTTTCGATTGCTCATTGTTTTGGATCTCATAGATGTCATGCAATTGTTTTAAGGGACTAACTTTTAAAATAGCTCCCTGGTGAACTTTATTTTCTGAAATTGGTAAGCTTTTTGACTTATCAAGATTAAAAATTGGGATGTTTGGTATTTTGTGGTCATTGAAAATCTTAGTTCTTGCATTTTGACTGATCCATAACTCGTGTTTCCTACGATTAGGGTTTTCAATTGCTGCCTTTACAGCGTGCAAGCCGAACATATAGTAGTCGCCATTTTCCGAACTATGTTTGGATCTTTTATTATAGGTACTCATATCTATTTAAACTAATTCATTTTAAACTTGTATCTTTCTGTTTACACTTAGCTTTATCAGTTGTAAAACCCTTTTAAGCCTTGAATTAGGAGGGGTGGCAGAGCGGTCAAATGCAACGGACTGTAACTCCGTCGGGGAAACCCTACATAGGTTCGAATCCTATCCCCTCCACCATAAAAAAGTGTATTAAATACAAACGCTAGAAAGATTTTTTCTCTCTTAAAAAAACATCGTTATTGAGTCACACCCGCTTACATACTAAATTAATGCTCACAATCCTAGTCTATGGGTTTTACTTCTGTCGGAAACAACTGAAACCATCCTCCGTTAAAACCCATTTCGCCAAAAACATACAGTTTTTTGCATTTCTTAAAACATTTTCTGATGAAATCTTTTTTTTGTGATTTAGACCAATAATCTGTATAAACATAGGTCCTTCTTGACGAAAATGAATCTGGTTCTTCTAAAATGTGAAAAACATCAATATCGTCATTCCAAGAGGCATACCCCTCGACTTCAACTTCAATATTGTCGAAAAATTTTTGAAAAACTAGGTTTAACTGGGATACATTCTCAGCAAGTTCTGTAGAATAATCTTTGAGAACAAAAACAGGATG
>CACAFI010000024.1 GCA_902531755.1 uncultured Alphaproteobacteria bacterium | reverse complement strand
TTAAAATATAGAGGCATATCTCCTGAAGAGGGCGCAGATACTCTTATTTATTTAGCAACAAACAAGACCGTGCAAGGCCTCTCCGGTAGGTATTTTGTAAACAGAAGTGAAACAAAACCCTCAAAAGAATCTCTAAACTGGGATGTTGCAGATCGATTATGGCAAGAAAGCAATGAAATAATAAATAGATTGTCATCTTGAAAAACATTTTAAAAATTATTTTGTCGATAATTTTCATATCCTTACCCTCACCTATTTTTTCGCAGAGCACAAAAGTATATGAATATTGGCTGGATAAGTTTTTGCTACCAAGACTCAAAGATAAATTTAATAATCACAAAATTATTGATGAAATTGATATTCATCTTAAAGGCAAACTAGCCTCGGTAATAAAATTAAAGAAAATACTTAATGAAAATGAGCAAGCTGAGTTTTCTGAACCTGCAAAGTATTTCAACAAAAAACTAATTTTAGATAAAATAAAAGTAGGAAAAAAAAATGTAAAAAGCCTACAAAAAATATTAGAAAATATCGAAAAAATATACAAAGTAGATAGACATTTTTTGCTTGCTATATGGGCTAACGAGACATTCTTTGGAAGAGTTAGGCCAAGGCTAGACGGGTTGCAAGTACTTTCTTTACTCAGCTTTTCATCAAAAAATAGACCATTTTACTTGAATGAACTATTTTATCTAATTGATTTTGCGATAGAAAATAAAATTAATATTAAAGAGCTAAAGGCTTCAAAAGCGGGCGCTCTCGGACAACCCCAGTTTCTACCTTCTACTCTTGTTAAATTCGCTGTAGATTACGATGATGACGGAAATATAGACATATGGAGAAGTCAGTCTGATACATTGGCGTCCATTGCAAACTATTTAAATCAGTTTGGATGGGATAATAACTTAGAATGGGGATACGAAGTTCGACTATCAAAGAGCATTAGTTGCTACTTAGAGGGACCAGATCATTCAAGAAGTTTGAGCCAGTGGAAAAAGCTTGGAGCATCAAGATTTAAAGGAAAAGAATTTCCTCAAGATGGCCTGAATGAGTCATACAGTTTGATGTTTCCCGCTGGTATATATGGACCTATTTATTTAGTAAGCAAGAACTTTTATGTGCTTAAAGAATACAATAACTCCGATTTATATGCTTTATCGGTTGGATTCATCGCAGACAAAATTAAATATAACAACCACGATTTCTTTAAAAATTGGATAACAACTGAAAAATTCACAAAAAATGAAATAATAGGCCTACAAGAAAAGCTATCTAAAAAATATGACACAGGTGGTATTGACGGTCTTATTGGGCACAAAACAAGGCGTGCAATAGGCCTATATCAAAGAGATAACAACTTACAACAAACCTGTTGGCCACCACTTTGAGTTACAAACTATTTAAGAGTTAGAACAAATACCATAGCCAATTCGAGCCATGTCTTCTGCTCTTTTTATTTGCTCAAAGACATTAGAGCTCTCTGAGCTAACATTTCCAAGTAGGGTTCTAGCAGCTACTCCAAAAATAATCGCCGCACTACGAAAAAGAGCGAATGATAAAAATAGGGGCCAATTTTGAATTGAGTTTCTACCTGAAAACTTCATATATAGCTCAAGAAATTCCTCTTCAGAGGGTATACCCAGTTGTTTTAGATTTAAGTCTTCAAACCCATATCGGTAAGGGATACAATAATAACCCAGATCAGCTAAGGGGTGGCCCAATGTTGATAATTCCCAATCAAGTACACCAATCACTGTTGAGTTATTTTTATCAATTATCGTATTACCTAATCGGTAGTCACCGTGGGCAATAGCAAATTCATCTTCTATGAAAGAATTTTCTTTAAGCCATATACTAAGTAAATCCATTTGTTTGAAGTTGGCCTTTACAGAAATATCTTCCTTTGATCTTTGGAATTGATCAGACCATAATTTTATTTGACGCTGGATGTAGCCTTCTGGTCTTCCAAAAGACTCGAGGCCAATAGATCTGTAATCTACATTGTGCAACTTGGCTAGCGTCTCAGCTAAAGATACGCAGATGGTATTTCTTTCATCTTTTGAGAATCCATTTATTTCTGGAGTTGTAATTATCCTGCCGTCGATATAGTTCATTATAAAAAATTCAGTACCTATGACACTCGGGTTATCACAAAAACCAAGCATCTTAGGCACCGGGAAATCTATTTTTCCAAGAGCGTCCATTACTTTAAATTCTCTGTCAACCGCATGTGCCTTTGGCAATAGCTTTCCCGGAGGTTTTTTCCTTAAGACGTATTTATTTTTTTCACTTTCAAGAAAAAACGTTGGGTTAGACATTCCTCCTTGAAACTGCTGCACCTTCAATCCTTTACTATCTATGTCATTAGACTCCATCCATGTCATGAGATTATCGATATTGAATTTATGTTTTTCTAAAGGAGCTATTAATTCTTGATCATTTCTGCTCATTTTTCTTTTTCCTATATGTAAAACCTTAATTACCAGGAATCTATATATCTGTTTTTGGACACTTTTACAGAATTATCAATAGTACTTTCTACTATCATAGATATCCAATCACGAGATTCTATCGGATCTAGAACTGTATCAAATTCTAATAAACTTGCGGCATTAATTGCCTTTCCTTTTTCATAGAGCTCATCAACTAATTTTTTAAAAAGCTTTTCTTTCTTCTCTTCGTTACTTTCTGCTTCTAGCTCTTTCCTGTACCCTAACTTAACAGCGCCTTCCAAACCCATAGCTCCAATCTCAGCAGTTGGCCATCCCACAACAAATTGTGGTGCCATAAAACTACCACCGGCCATAGCTTGTGCTCCAAGGCCATAAGCTTTTCTTAAGACAATGGTCATCATTGGTACCGTTACATTAGCTCCTGCTAAAAATAAACGGCAACAATGGCGTACAAGGCCTGTCTCTTCAATTTCTGGACCTACCATCATGCCCGGCGTATCACAAAGACTTAATATAGGAATATTATAATTTTCACATAATTTTATAAATCTGGAGGCCTTATCTGCTCCATCACTATCTATCGCCCCAGCTAAGAATAGTGGATTATTTGCAATTAAACCCAATGGCTTTCCTTTCACTCTTATGAAGCCCGTGAACATTCCCTTCGCAAAACCAGCCTTTATTTCCAATACAGAGCCTATATCAGCTATATTATCAATGACCTCACGAATGTCATAAACCTCTAACCTGTTTTCAGGAATAACATGTCTCAAATTTTCCACTTCAGGAGCCTCCCAAGATCCTAGGTTTCCCTGAAAATATGATAAATATTTTTTTGCTATTACGACAGCATCATCCTCCTTATCAACTAAAATATCAATTACTCCATTGGGATATTGGACAGTGGTTGGACCAACCTCTTCAGGTTTGTACACTCCCAATCCTCCTCCCTCGATCATTGCCGGACCTCCCATACCGAGATTAAGATCCCTTGTACCGATTATTACATCACAGCAACCCAATAAAGCAGCATTGCCCGCGAAAAGCCTCCCTGAACCAATTCCAACTAACGGCACTTCTCCAGAGAGACGCGCAAAATCATGAAAAGAAGGAATATTTAAACCAGCAATATTTTGATCTCCCGCATCAACATCTCCTGGTCTCCCCCCTCCCCCTTCGCAAAAAAATATTAAAGGAACTTTTAAACCTTTAATAACATCAATCATTCTATCTAGCTTCTTATGATTATTTATACCCTGCGTTCCCGCTAGAACCATATAGTCATAGTGCATAATTGCAGTCTTTGTTTTTTCTTTGGCAAACAAATCAGAGTTAACATAGCTTAAACCTGTTATTAATCCATCAGCGGGAGTATTTTTTATCAGATCATCAAGCGATCTTCTTGTTCGTTGTGCTGCATAGACCAGATCTCCATACTCAAAAAACTCATTGTTATCAATTAAAGACTTTATATTCTCTCTAGCAGTTCTTTTCCCGATTTTTTTCCTTTTTTTAACTGCTATAGACCTACTTTTATCCATTGTAAGTTTTCTTCTTTCCATAAGATCAAGAAGATCTCTTCTCATTTTTTTTGACTTTTTTGATTGGTCTTTCTCTAGAAGTTTTTGGCTATACTTCTTATCAGGAATGAATTCAAAAAGAGGTGATCCTGTTGAAACGGTATCTCCAATATCTACAAAAAGGGTCGAGATATATCCATTAGCAAAGGCTTTAATAGGATGATGCATTTTCATAGATTCCTGAACTAGGACAGTGTCTCCTTGCTTAATTTTTTTATTTGGCACTACTTTTATGTCTATTACTGTACCAACAAGCTCAGATTGAATTGTGTTCTCTGTTAAAGCGCTATCTATTAGAGTTTTGTTAGGAACTTCATATGTTTTATCCTCTTTAACTATTTTTTGGGAGTCTCTATTCAGTTTTTGAAGATAAACTTCGATGTTGCTATCAATTGTAGAAATATTTACCGACCCGGTTTGAGGGAGTTCCTGGCGCAATATCTCGATAATTAAATTTTTATTTGTCTCTACCCCCGAAACACTGGACATTCTCAAAGTAAAATCTAGCTTTCTTACAGCTTCATCCAAGCCAAATTCGCTAGTAGCAATAACTTTAGCAAGCAAAGAGTCATAGAGGCCATTATTTTCAAAGCCAACTCTTCCTGCACCATCAATCCGTATTCCAGGACCGGATACAATATCATACTCTTTTATAGTTCCGGTTGTTGGAATAAGTTGGTTTTTGTTATCATAGCTTTCCATATTAAGCCTAGCCTGTATTGAGGCACGCTTTCCTAATACAATCCCCTCTTTAATATTCTGATCCCTAAGAGATTTTCCATTGAAAACGCTGATCTGGGCTCGTATAAGATCAATTCCAGTAAATTCTTCTGTAATAGTATGCTCTACCTGCACTCTTGGATTAACTTCCATAAAGTAAATCTTTTCATTTTTGTCGACTAAAAATTCAACTGTGCCCAACCCTTCGTAAGCAACACTTTCACACAGGCTAATTGCATAATTATATAGCTTATCTTTAGTTTGGTTTGAAAGATTTGGTGCAGGACAAAATTCGATAATTTTTTGAAAATTTCTTTGAAAGGAACAATCTCTTTCGAAGAGATGAATACACGAATGTCCATCACCCAAAATTTGAACCTCAATATGTCTAGCCCCTTCAATTACTTCTTCTGCAAAAATCAAATTAGAGCCAGAAAATGACTTTGCTTCCTCCTTTACTAAAGATAACTTTTCAGAAAAATCATCTTTTTTATGTATTATTCTTGATCCTCTTCCCCCACCTCCAAAATTAGCTTTTAAGATTATTTTACTTTTTTTTATTTCATTAAAAAAATTTTGGATATCAGAGTTATTCTTTATTGGCCCCGATGACAAACATATAGGAATACCTAATTTTTTAGCTAATTTTTTTGCTTTTTCCTTATCACCAAAATTTTTTAATGTTTTTTCACTTGGCCCGATAAAAATAATGTCATTCTTCATACAATTGGCGGCAAATATATGGTTTTCACTTAAAAAACCATATCCGGGATGTACAGCCTTAATTTTTTTACTTTTTGCGATAGATATAATCTCATTAATATTTAGGTACGCACTAGGTCCCACACCATTTAATTCAAATACTTCAGAACAATACGAAAGATGTGCGCTTGAACTATCATCCTTACTATAAATTCCGTAAGCCTTTATCCCCATCTCGTTCAAGGTCTTAGAAATCCTAATTGCTATTTCGCCTCTATTAGCAATTAAAACTGAATTTATAATAGTCATAGAACACTCTTTATAAGATAAAATGTTAACTCATTTGTAGATAGTAACTGTTTTTGTTGGCAATTGGTTTGCGACATCATCGGGAACAAAAAAATCTCTAATTAGTTCATTATCTGATATACGATATTTTTCAAAATCAGTTTCGCCCGCGTTTCTCAAAACAACCTCATCAATGAAAAAGTTACCTGTACAAGATTTTGGATCTTTACTTAAAATTTCATATGCTGCATCGGCCATTATACTAACATCTCGACTGCTTTTTGCAGTATTTTCTCCACCCAGAACATTTCTTACAGCTGCAGTATCAATAGCAGTTAAAGGCCAAAGTGAGTTTACTCCAATTGTAAATTTTTTGAACTCTCGTGCATGCCCAAGTGTTAGCAAACTCATACCCATCTTAGAAATCGTATAAGCAACATGTGGCGCGAACCACTTATCATCTAGATCTAGAGGAGGAGAAAAAGTTAATATGTGTGCATGATCACTTTTCCTTAGATAAGGCAAACACGTTTTTGATACTAAAAAAGTTCCTCGAGTATTGATGTCTTGCATCAGATCATATTTCTTCATGTCAACGGATCCGGTTGGGAAGGGAACTATTGCGCTCGCATTATTTATACAAATGTCAATTCCTCCAAATTGCTTTACACCTTTCTCTACTGCAGCAACGACATTACCTTCGAAGCGAATATCGCACTCTAAAGGAAGGCAATTGCCACCTAATTCTTCGATCTCTTTTGCAGCAGTAAAAATTGTTCCAGGTAGTTTTGGATGAGGTTCTGTTGTTTTTGCGGCTATAATTATGTTGGCACCGTCAATCGCCAATTTTTTTACTACTTCTAGCCCTATGCCCCTACTTCCTCCGGTTATAAAAACAGTTTTCTCCTTAAAGTTCATTTTATCCCTCATTTGATCTAATAATTGAAGTAGAATGTATAAGTGTAGCGGCTAACTCGCCATCAGCACTATAAATATTTCCTTCAATATTAATAACTCTTTTGCCAATTTTTTTAAATTTAGTTTCGATTTTATTTTCACCGAGCAATACTGGTTTATGGAATAACACGTGGTGGTTTGTACTGCTTACTTTTTTAATATTTTCTTGGCTTCGCAAAATACTAACAAAAGTTGCTTCGTCCATCGCAGCAGAAATCATTCCACCTTGTACTCCACCATAAATATTTTTTGAAGCTTGCGGAAAAATAACCGAAAAAACATACATCTCACTAGTCTCTTTAATTAATCTAAGACTGAAGAACTCAGCAGTGTTACTTTCATCATCTTGGCCTGTTTCAATCATTTGCTAGAAGCTCTTGTCTTAATCAAAAAATAAGTGTATTCCGCTAGTGATATTCCTACAACATTTTCTTTAATCTACTGGAGGCCAACTCTGAAAATTTCAAATACTTTCTTTTGCTTTATTATTGCTGGAATGATCTCGTTTGTTGCTCTTTCAATAGATACCTTACTCCCTGCATATACAGAAATTAAAAATAAATTTCTAATTAATGACCATCAATTGCATTGGATTATAACATCTTTATTTTTTGGCTTTTCATTAGGCCAGATCCTATTTGGACCTGTCTCAGACCGTATAGGTAGGAAAAACTCAGTTCTGCTAGGAGTAAGTATTTACTGGCTTGGGTGTTTTATTTGCCTTTTTAGTAATTCATATATGATATTCGTGTTGGGACGATTTATTCAAGGTTTTGGCATCGGAGGACCTAGAGTTGTTTCGCAGGCTATATGCCGAGATTTATTCAGTGGGAATAGGTTGGCAAGCATCAACTCATTTATTATGAGTATTTTTATTTTGGTTCCTATTGTTGCACCGCTATTAGGCCAAGGCATTCTATTTTTCTTTTATTGGAAATATATCATAGTGTTTTTTATCTTGTTTTCGTTTATAACAACAAGCTTTTTTTTAGTTAATGTTGAAGAAACCTTGCAGGAAAAGACGAGAATAAGTTTTTTGGCTATTATAAAACACTTTAAAGAGATTTTGAGTAATTTAGCTTCAATGATTTTCATAGCATGTTTAGGTCTTCTTCTTGGAGGCTTACTTACTTTCATAAACATATGCCAACCGCTCTATTTTAATTATTTTGACGTTGGATCTAGGTTTCCCTTATATTTCGCTCTGATTGCTTCCATGCTGGGTTTATCGTCATATTTAAACTCAAGATATGTTGGGCAATTTGGTGCGGTTAAGCTTGCTAAAACTTTTTCTTTACTATTAATGATCTGGACGTCAATGAATCTTATGTACCAAATCAATTACTTCTCGTTTAACTTGGCGTGGTTCTCGATCTTTATAATGATAAGTTTTTCTTTCTTCGGATTTATTTTTGGAAATTTAAATGCTCTAGCTATAAACCCTTTCGGACACATTGCTGGATACGCATCGTCTGTTATTGGAGCACTATCCACATTTATAGCACTGATAGTTAGTGGCTCAGCATCAACATTTTTTGACGGAACCCCAATTGTGGTTATCTTTACACTTTCTATATGCTCTATTTTAACCTTTTTTCTTTTGTTTACACAAAAACTTTCCGAAAAAGAATAAATAAGGGTTCACCAGAATGTATTGGGCTAATGTCATTTCGCTTTATTTTTATTTCTTCTACAGCGCTCACTACAATAAAGTACTTGCTCCCAATCTTTCTTCCATTTTTTTCGCCAGGTAAAAGGTTTTTTGCAAACTTTACAAACTTTCTCATCCTTCATTGGTATTATTCTCAATAAACAATTTTGCCTTCTCAAATATATGGAGCTTTCTTTCTAAAGACATTCTTTCTAACGTTTTGTGAATAAAAGATAATCTTGGATTCGATTTATAAAAATCAATATGCTTTTCAATAAAACGCCAGTATAAGCCGTCTAAAATATCACACCAATCCCCCCTTTTATAATTACTCATCTTTAAAATGTAGTTGGATCCACATGTATAAGGTTTAGTCGACATCAAACCACCATCTGAGTAAGTAGCCATTCCAAACACATTTGGCACCATTACCCAATCAGACGAGTCTATATACATTTCCATAAACCAGTTATAGATCTTTTTTGGATTTATTTCACAGAGGTTCATAATGTTACTGATTACCATTAAACGTGGTATATGATGATTATAACCATCTCTAATTGCTTTATTAATAGAGTCATCTAAAGGCAGAATTCCTGTTGTTCCTTCATACCAACTGGATGCTAATGATCTGCTATGTTTAAAAAAGTTGGATTTAGCTTGAAAATCTCCTTTTTCTTGATAAATCCCTCTAATAAACTCTCTCCATCCAATGATTTGTCTCAAAAAACCTTCAACAGAGTTCAACGGAAGCCGATGTTTTTCATACATTTCCAAGGTTTTTTCTACTATTTCGTCAGGAGTAATTAATCCAATATTGAGCAATAAACTCAAACAACTATGGAATAAGAAGTTTTCACCCTCAACTAAAGAATCTTCATAAACTCCAAAACTATTTAATCTTTCCTCTAAAAACTTTTCAAGTTGATAGGATACGTCTTCTCTTCGAACAGGAAACCAAATTTCATTAAGTTCTCCTGGATGATTATAAAAATGCTGATTTATTAACTTAGAGACACTTTCATGATGCGCAGAGATTTTGTATTTGGGGAGCTCAGGAATTACCGTATTTGGCGGAATTTTTTTTCTATTTTCGGCATCATATGACCACTTGCCACCCACTGGTTTTTGATCATTATCTAGTAAAATATCAAATTTTTTCCTTCCAAATATATAAAATGAATTCATCCTGAATTGTTTCGATCCTTTATGAAAATCAGAAAAATCCTTTCTTGAAAACATAAACATGGGAGAGTCGATGATAGAATAAGTAATTCCTGCTTCAGTAAGTGCTTCAAGAAAGGGCAATTCGAAAGACTTATCCTCTATCTCAAATAAATTTAGATTAGCTACTTTCTTCGCATTCAAAAAAGAGCAAAGCAATTCTGCATATGTCTGGTTTTCATCCCTATCACTTAATTTAAAATAATGAACTTTGATACCAGCTGTGCTCAGTTCATCTTTATATTCTCTCATAGAGCATAGAAAAAAATAGATCTTTAGCTTATGGTGCTTCACATATGTGCATAGACCAAAGTCCTCAGCCATAAATACGTCGGTGCAACCTTTTTCCCTCAACAATTTAGGGTGAAAAAGCTGATTACCTATAATCACAAACAAATTCTTCATATCGCAGACATAGTCTGTTATTGATTATTTTAAAGTTTTTCTTAATCTTTTCTTGTTTGGATTAGGATAAGCAGAAAGTTTTACATTTTTTTACTAAAAACAATTAATGATCAATAAATTTAATATTTTAGACAATAAATCTAAAGGTATAGCCCTTGCCGTTTTTGGCGTTCTCTTATTAACACCAGATACCCTATTCATGAGATTATCAGAACTTGAAAAATGGCAATTAGGAGGATGGAGAGGTGTGCTTATGGGCGTTACCCTCTTTTTCATATGGCTATTTTCAAGAAGAACGGGACGCAAAAGTGAGTTTCTAACAATATTTTCTATTCCTGGGCAGCTAATTATTGCAGCGATGGCCATTAATTCAGTAAGTTTTACTCTTGGTATAAGCGAAACATCTGTCATTGTTGTTTTGACCGCGCTAGCGACAATGCCCCTTTTAACAGCCTTGTTATCAGTTTTATTTTTAAATGAGCAACAAACCTTAATCTCGTGGTTAATATTGATTTTTGCTGTGTGTGGCATTTCTCTTGCTGTTAGTGGATCAGATGCTGCTGAAAATGCACCAAATGGTTCCGTAATTTTAGGTGCTACATATGGATTAATTTCTGCTTTAGGCATTTCTTTTACATTTACAATGGTCCGAAAATATCCAAATTTATCTGTTATGCCTGCAACGGCTATAGGGTGCATAATAAGTGGCGTCTTTTGTTTTTACCTATCAAACGAAACGAATTTAAACTTCTCGGCACCCTTTAGTGTTATAACGATGGGGATAATCATTTTACCCTTTTCCTTTGCTTTATTGCTAATAGCACCAAAATATACTAGAGCATCTACTGTTAGCTTAATAATGCTCCTGGAGTTGGTATTGGGATCATTTTGGGTATGGCTTGTAATAGATGAGCGGCCATCTCTTCAGATGGTTATAGGTGCTCTCATCGTGACAATTTCTATAATTGTGTATATTAAGATATCCGACATACAAAAATAGTTAATAGGTAACCACAGATCTTATAGATTTTCCTTCGTGCAGTAGATCGAAACCCTCATTAATTCTCTCAAAGTCAATAACGTGTGTAATCATTGGATCAATCTCAATTTTTCCATCCATATACCAATCAACTATTTTCGGTACATCTGTTCGGCCTCTTGCCCCACCGAATGCTGACCCTCTCCAACTTCTGCCAGTAACTAATTGGAACGGTCTCGTACTTATTTCCTCTCCAGAGCCTGCAACACCAATTATTATACTTTCTCCCCAACCTTTATGTGCACATTCCAGCGCTGTTCTCATAATATTAACGTTACCAATACACTCAAATGAGTAATCGGCACCTCCTTTGGTCAGATCGACTAGGTACGAGACTAAATCACCCTTCACTTCGGAAGGATTGACAAAGTGTGTCATTCCAAAACGTTTTCCCCACTCCTCTTTGGAAGCATTAATATCCACACCAACTATCATCTCGGCACCAATCATTTTTAGACCCTGGATGACATTTAGCCCAATACCTCCTAGACCGAACACCACTGCTCTACATCCAGCTTCAGCTTTAGCAGTATTAATTACGGCACCAATTCCAGTTGTAACGCCACAGCCTACATAACAAACTTTTTCAAAAGGAGCACTTTTAGAAATTTTGGCAACCGCAATATCGGGCATAACTGTAAATTGAGAAAAAGTAGAGGTGCCCATATAATGAAAGATAGCATTACCTTTATAACTAAAGCGGCTTGTTCCGTCGGGCATTAATCCCTGACCTTGGGTGGTCCGTATTGCCTGGCAAAGATTTGTTTTAGGATTAAGGCAATATTCACATTCTCTACATTCGGGGGTATACAAGGGAATGACGTGATCACCAACCGATACAGAGGTAACATTTTTTCCGACATCAACAACAACACCGGCTCCTTCATGTCCTAATACAGATGGAAATATCCCTTCAGGATCTGCTCCAGATAAAGTGTAAGCATCAGTATGGCAAATGCCAGACGCCTTAATCTCCACGAGGACTTCACCCTCTTTTGGGCCCTCTAAATCTAGTTCAACTATTTCTAAAGGCTTAGAAGCTTCAAATGCAACAGCGGCTTTAGTTTTCATCACCTTCTCCTTATTTTAAGTTAAAAAGATCGATCTTATTTTAATCCAGCTATTTTCAAGCCTTCTAGTAGCGTATCTTTTATTATCGTTGGCGCAACCTTTTCATAATCCTCTAATGTCTTAATCTCAGGTCGTTCTTTAAGAAAAGAGTTTAGATTTTCTTTAGCAGACTCTAAGTCATTCATTTTTCCATATACCGCAGCCTTCCAGCCAAAGAACCTGGAATGTGGACTTCGCTCATGAGCTGTGTTCAGCCATGTTATTGCATTTTCCCAGTCTTTGAGCGCTATATACAAAAGAGGGAAAAAACCTTCATAATTTCTTTTGGATTGAGGATCCAGCTCAATTGCTTTATTGACATAGGACAAGGCTTCTTCGTTCCTTCCAAAATTGGTTAAGGCTTGACCATAAGAAAAATTGGAACGTGGATGGCTTGGATTCAATTCTAATGCTTTTTCAGCTGTCTCGAGCCTTTTATTCAGATCTTTTTTTATGCTATAAGACATGCTTAGTGACGACATGGCGTCGGGATTTTCAGGGTCGGTATCAACTGCTTTTTGTGCCATTTGATGAAAGAGCTTGGTGTTTTCTTCTCGTTTATCTTGATGCTCATGACTATAAATCTTTCCTTGCAGCACATTACAATAAAGAACGTAGGCGTCACAAAAATTTGCATCAAGCTCTATTGCTTTCTTACAGTGTTCAATAACTTTATCACCTAATGTTGTTCCAACAAAATCTTGCGTATTATATATGTTAAGACCTTGAAGATACTCATCCCACGCACCAAAGTTTTTCTTCCCTTTAGTGCTTAGCTTTACCTGCTCTTGATCCTTTAAAGCAGGCGAAATTAGTGCGGCTACATCTCGTGATACTTCATCTTGAACTTCAAAAATGTCTTCAAGCGACCTATCCCATCTTTTTGACCAAATTTGTTTATCATCATCTGCTGAAGTTAGCTGTGCAGTAATTCGAACTTTGTTTCCTGCTTTTCTTACACTCCCTTCAACTAAATACCTTGCTCCCAGTGCTTTCGATATTACGTCCGATTTCTCAGTGGTGTTTTTAAAAGAAAAACTAGAATTCCGCGAGATAACGGGAAATGTTTTCCACAATGAAAGGTTGGCAATTATATCCTCTGTAATCCCATCCGCGAAATACTCCTGCTCTTCATCATTACTCAAATTTTTAAATGGAAGGACGGCAATGGCTGGGGGTTTGCCGTCATCATCTACATCATCAAGTTTCTTTTCTTTTTTTACCTCTCTTTTTTCCAGATTATTAAGCGCTAAATCGAACGCATGAACATCTGTATTTTTTACTCGTTGCTCACCAATATCATTGAATAAAAACTCAGTCTTTTGATTCACAAAATCATGTATGCTTTTTGACAAACATACCCCACCAGGTTGCGAAAGTGCCTCTAAACGCGCCGCAACGTTTACTCCGTCGCCATAAAGATTGTCGCCTTCTACTATAACGTCACCCATATTTATACCAATTCGAAAATGCATTTCGCTATCTTCGGATACACTAGAATTTCGTTCAGAAATTAACTTTTGAAATTCAGATGCACAAACCACTGCGGAAACTGCACTTTGAAATTCTGCAAGGACCGAGTCTCCAGCCGTATTGAAAATTCGGCCACCATGCTCTTTAAATAAATTATCTAGAATTTCTCTGCATGACCGAAAGCTTTTAAGAGTTTGGTCCTCATTCTTCTCCATAAGCTTACTGAAACCAACAACATCTGTTACAAAAATAACAGCAATTTTTCTATCGATTTTATTTTCATTCATTCTTTTTAACCAAAATTAGTAAGATTAAAGCTTACTACAAATATAGAAAAACCCAAGAGGATTAACAACAATCCAAATGCAACCTCCAATAAAAATATCTTATCTCTATAAAATTTAAGCAAACTTTTTAGAGTTACTAGAAAAACAATGATAACGTAGACACTTACGTCAATAAACCCAGCGATAATTGCCATAAACATGTAAATAGAAAAGTTTTGCTCGGGAGCCAAAAATTGACTAAATAAAGAAGAGAAAAAAGCCAGTATTTTTGGATTCAGGATTGCTATACCAAAACCATCTCTAAAATGATTTAATGTAGTGGATGATGACGGTGTTTTATATTCCCCTAAATTTGATAAGTCTTTTTTTGATAGTCCACCCCGGAGTATTTGAAAGCCTATCCACAACAAGAATAATGCTCCTAAAATTTGGACAAACGAAAATATTTTTGGATAACTAATTAATATAAAACTTAAGCCGATCGCTGAGACAAGTGCATATATAAAAATGCCTAAGCCATGACCTACTGCGGCGTAAATGCCTGCACTCCTACCATCAGCAACTGCGTGACGTAAAATCACTATCAAGCTAGGACCTGGAGAAGAAGCACCCATAATGCAAATTAAAATAAGGTATAACCAGCTTTCAATACTCAACTTTTTTTCCCATTTTTTTATCAAGAGCAACCCTATAGGACTTCAAAAACCATTCAATAAATAAATCTTTATCTTCTAAAATTTCAGAGGGAATTGACCAATTTGACAGCGATATATCTTTTCCATTTTTCTTGTATGTAAATGGTTTCGAGAAAGCAGACTTATAATCATTTATATTTGATTGATCAACTTTCATGAAAATTTCTGAGCGTAGGATCAGAGCAACAGCCAACTCATTTTTAAATAGTCCATACCCACCAAACATTCTTTTAAACGAAATGCCTTCTTCGTCATCTAAAAGATCCAAAATATGTTCGAGCGTTTCCTGGTTTGACATTTTAAGTTTAATAAATAGTTTTTATAAAGTTTTTTTATTGTCTTTTGATTTGTAAAAAATAAAGATCCCGGCAAGGATTATAAGAGATCCTCCAAAAAGTGTACTAAATTTAGGTATCTCACCAAAAAAAAAGAACCCCATGACACTAGCCCATAGTAAGGCGGTATATCTAAATGGAGAAACAAATGTTACTTCACCATATCTCATGGCAGAAACCGAGGCTGTATAACCGATAGAAACGAATATAGATGTATAAACTATAAATAAAGAATTACCTACTTTTCCAAAATCATCGCTGTCTTCACTTAATAAAAAGCTAACCATGGTCAGCATTAGTGCACTATAAAAAGCTACTATATTTGATGGTATGTTTTTATTCAATTTCACCGTTATTAGGTCTCGTGCTGACAAACAAAAAACCGCAACTAATGCATGAATTGTAAAGAAGTTAAAATCCGATGCTCCCGGGCGAATAATTATAAGTGCACCAAAACATCCAACCAAGACAGTAATCCATTCGTATGTCTTTGGTGATTGTCGTAAAAAAGTGAATGATCCCAAAAGAACCATGAGAGGAATTAATTGAAGAATAGCATTAGCATTGGCTAAATTCATGTTGAATAGAGCTGCCAGAAAAGTATACGTCATGATAACTTCTAAAATAGATCTAATTGTTATTACAATTCGGTCTCTCCATTCTTTTATAAAAAAAGATGCTTTACTCATATAACAGTAAGAAAAAAGAAAAAAGGTTACTAACAGTCCTCTTAAAAAGGTTATTTGAAACATTGAGATCTCAGATGAAAGAAATTTCATGAAAATATCACTCATCACATAGCAAGCTGCTGCAAGAGAGATTAAAAATGCTCCCTTAATGTTGTCACTTATCAACTATAAACAACCTTTCAATTGAACAAAGAAGCAGTGCAAGTCCTAAAACTGAAAGTTAGAATGGAAAGTTCACGCAGGAATTACCTTTCCATCATAGGCAAAACAATACCCATTGTCATCCACAGAAAGGTTTTCAACAACTTTCATCATCATCTTAACAGACTCGTCTGGCGAAATGGTTTCAGTAGTATTTTGAAATTTTTCTGTGAACCTTGTTTTAACTGTGCCCGGATGAAGACCCACACAAATAGCATTTTTATTTCTCCTATTTATCTCTATAGAAGAAGTCTTAATGATTTGATTTAGAGCAGCTTTAGATGACCTATACGAAATCCAACCCCCAAGTCTATTATCAGTTATGGACCCAACTCGGGCAGATAGATTGACGAATACACTAAATTTTGTCTTATCCAATTTTTTAGAAAAATTTTTTAATAATAAGGCGGGTCCTATTGCATTAATCGTTATCATATCAATCATTGATTTTTGTTTAACCGCATTAATCGTTTTCTCAGGCCCCTCTTGAGTAGTTTGCAAAACCCCTGTTGCATTGATAATCAAATTGAATAAGCCTTCTATTGATTCAGAAAATTTTAATATTTTTTCTTCATCTGAAATCTCAAACCCATCAAAGGATCGGCTTACATTTACTACATTTTCTGAACCGAGCTTATTCTCCAAGAACTTGCTAAACGCTTGACCTATACCCCCACTAGCACCAAATACTAAAGCTCTTCCACTATATTCGTACATAACTATCTAACTAAGCCCCTAACTCGGCCTTTATTTTGTTAGCCTGCAACGATAAAACCGACATGTCTTTTACCATTTGACCAGGTCTATCCATTGGTTTGCCTTCATATCTAGGTATTATATGAAAATGCAAGTGAAATACCTCTTGACCTCCATCAGCCTCACTAAATTGCTGGATAGTTATACCCGTTGCATTCATTGCTTTCTTTGATGCAACTGCAAGCTTTTTCACTGCTTTAATTACCGCACATAGACTTTTATTATCAATATCCAAAATATTCCTTGCACTCGCCTTAGGTATAACAAGAAAATGACCAGGCGACCTTGGCATTATATCCATAAAAGCTAAAACCTTTTCGTCCTCATAAATTTTTTCAGCAGGCAATTCACCCCTGATAATTTTTGCAAAAATATTTTGTTCATCATAGTTCATCTCAAAATCCTTTTTTAAAAAATTGAACTTTCTACCAACCTTTTCGTATACTCGTTTTTTGAAGGCCTTAATAGTTTTGCCGGAGTTCCCTCGTCAACAATCATACCATCTTTCATTACAATCATTCTATGAGAAATAGTTGATACTAATTCTAAGTCGTGACTTATAAATAAGTAAGATAAATTAAGCTCTTTTTGTAAATCAATTAATAACTTAATTATCTGTTTTTGAACAGCCGCATCCAGTGATGAAGTTGGTTCGTCTAAAATTAGGAGCTTCGGTTCCATAATTATCGCTCTTGCAATTGCAATACGCTGTCGTTGTCCACCAGAAAACTCGTGGGGGTACCTTTCGAGAGTATCTTTGTCAAGGTCTACTCTACTCAGAGCTAATAGTATTTTTTCTTCTACCTGTTCTTTAGAAAATATATGATGCGAAATAACACCTTCACCGATTATATCACGAATTGAAAGTCTCGGTGAGAGTGAAGAAAAAGGGTCTTGGAAAACAATTTGAACATTACGTCTGTAATTTTTAAGTCTCTCCTTTTTTCTGAGATAAGCTTCAGGAAGATGTAATTTTATGTCTCCTTGATAATCTATCAACTTAAGTATGGATAGAGCTAAGCTGGTTTTACCACTACCACTTTCGCCTACAACTCCAAGTGTCTCGCCTAATTTAATGTTTAAAAAAACTTTATCTAAGGCACAAAAGTCTTTAGACGAAGCTCTAAATAAGCTTCTGGGGCCTTTATACTTAACTGATAAGTTTTTAGCTGATAATAGAATCTTTGAAGTATTTAATCTTGATTTTATAATTTTTATTTTTGGCTGGATTAAGTCTTTTGTGTATGCATGAGTTGGTTTTTTAAAAACATCTTCAGTTTTACCACTTTCAATTATTTTCCCTTCTTGCATAATATACAAACGATCGGCCAAATTTTTAACAATCTTTAAATTGTGCGTTATGAACAATATTGAAAGATCATAAGAGGCTCTTAAGGAGTGTAACAAATCAAGGATCTCTTTTTGGATAGTTACATCTAAAGCAGTAGTAGGCTCATCTGCTATTAGAAGCTTTGGGTTGTTTGAAAGCGCCATTGCAATCATCACTCTTTGACGTTGGCCGCCTGATAATTGGTGTGGATAATGATTAAAGCGTCTCTCTGGATCATCAAGTTTTACATCTTTCAATAAAGCGATAACTTTATCATTAAGATCAGCGTTTGGAATGTGTGCATGTGTCGTTATACACTCACCAATTTGTTTGCCGATAGTGTGAAGAGGATTCAGAGATGCTAAGGGCTCCTGAAATATAAAGCCTATTTCCTTTCCACGAAACATTTTCAAAGAATTATGATCTGCTAAATCATAGTTCAAATCTAGCCACTTTCCTATACCTGAGGCTTTGATAGCAGGGGGTAATAATCCAACAGTAGAAAGTGCGGATAAAGACTTTCCTGAACCAGACTCTCCTATTAACGCAACAAATTCCCCTATTTGGATATTGATATTTACGTTAGAAACTAACTTTTTAGTGTCACCTTTCAACCCATTTAAATAAATAGATATGTTCTCTAAGCTTAATAGATTTGTTCTCATACAAACGTCTTCCTTGGATCAAAAGCGTCTCTTATTCCTTCAAAAATAAAAACTAGGAGCGCTAGCATTATAGAAAATACAAAAAACGCACTTAAGCCCAACCAGGGTGCCTGAAGGTTTTGCTTTGCTTGCATTGTAAGTTCACCGAGCGATGGGTACGAAGCGGGCAAACCAAAACCTAAAAAGTCAAGTGCTGCTAACGATCCTATAGATCCTGTAAGTATAAACGGCACTAAAGTGAGCGTTGCAACCATCGCATTGGGCAATAAATGCTTAAAAATAATTGAACCAGTTGACACACCAAGAGCCTTCGCTGCCATTACATACTCAAAGTTTCTAGCTCTTAAAAATTCAGCTCGGACAACACCTACCAACGCTGTCCAACTAAATAAAGTTATCAATAGCATTAATATTAAAAAGTCTATTCTCAAAAAGGCTGATAAAATAATTATCACGTAAAGAGAGGGTACAGAATTCCATATTTCTATAAAACGCTGAGTGAATAAATCCGTGTTCCCGCCAAAATAACCTTGAATTGCACCTGCGAATATACCAACCATACTAGCAAAAAAAGTAACGGTTAATCCAAATACCACAGAGATACGAAACCCATAAATTATTCTTGCTAAAACATCTCTTGCAGTATCATCCGTACCAAGCCAATGCTCACTATCCGGTGGAGATGGTGCTGGTACTTTTAAGTCAGCAATAGTATTGTGATTGAATCGAATAAGGGGCCAAATTATTACTCCTCTATTCGTTCTATTTTTATATCCCTCAGATATAACGGTTTCAGGATAGTCCCAACAATCATCATTGCCTTCAGTTAAAATAAGACATTGTATTTCTCTATCAGTGTATATTGCCTCCGTTTTCAAGTCACCACCAAACTCGACCTCAGCATAAAAGTTAAATATAGGGAAATATACCTTGTCTTGAAACTTAATATACAACGGCTTATCGTTAGCTAAGAAATCTGCAAATAAAGAAAGAAAAAAAAGCATTCCAAAAATAATCGCCGAATAAAATGCACGCCTATTTTTTTTAAAATTTTCCCACCGTTTCCTATTAAGTTGTTTGCTCAAGATTGTCTCTTTTCAAAATCAATTCTTGGGT
>CACAFI010000023.1 GCA_902531755.1 uncultured Alphaproteobacteria bacterium | reverse complement strand
AACGTTGGTTATACTGCGAGACACCATACTTTTTTCGAAATGCTTGGCAACTTTTCTTTCGGAGATTATTTCAAAGAGAAAGCAATAAGTTTGGCATGGGAGTTGTTAACAAAAGAATTTAAGTTACCTGAAGAAAAATTGTTGGTAACAGTTTTTCACGAAGATTTTGAAGCGATAGATCTTTGGAAAAAATGTACCAGTCTCCCAGATAAAAAAATTATTAAAATTTCGTCAAGCGACAATTTCTGGAGTATGGGGGCCAATAGGGCCTTGTGGACCTTGTTCAGAAATTTTTTATGATCATGGATCATCAGTATCCGGGGGTCCTCCTGGATCACCTGATGAAGATGGTGATCGTTTTGTAGAGATCTGGAATCTCGTTTTTATGCAGTACGAGCAAATGCCTGATGGTACAAGGATTGATTTACCAAAACCATCTATCGATACTGGAATGGGTTTAGAAAGAATTGCAGCAGTTTTGCAAGGTAAACATGATAACTACGACACTGATCTTTTTAAAAAGCTTATTGAGCACTCCGCTGATTTTTCTAATACAGACCCATATGGCATTAAGAATATTCATCATCGGGTAATCTCGGATCATTTAAGGTCTGCTTCGTTTTTGATTGCTGATGGCGTTATGCCTTCTAATGAGGGTAGGGGTTATGTGCTTAGAAGAATTATGAGGAGAGCCATGAGGCATTGCCACCTATTGGGGTGTGAGGAACCTCATCTTCATAAAATTTTCCCAACTCTGTTACGACAAATGGGTGATGCCTTTCCTGAACTAATTGAAAGAAAACACCTTATCGAAAACTCTCTGAAGGAAGAGGAAACACGGTTTAAGCTTACTTTAGATAGAGGCTTGAAGCTATTGAATGAGGAGCTTGCTATATTAGAAAATAAAAAATTATTCTCCGGAGAGGTAGCTTTCAAATTATATGATACTTTTGGTTTTCCATTAGACTTAACAGAGGATGTTCTGAGAGAAAGTGACAAAAAAGTCGATATAGAAGCATTCGACAAGAAGATGAAAGAGCAGCGTGATAAGGCGCGTGCATCTTGGATTGGATCGGGAGATGAGTCAGAAGAAAAAATATGGGCTGATCTTAGATCGAACGAAGATACTACGGAATTCTTGGGTTATGAAAGTGAGAAAAGTCAGGGCTTGATCTCGAAGATTATTAAAGACGGAAAATATGCCGAAAAACTATTTTATAATGAAACTGGTGTCATAGTTATGAATCAAACTTGCTTTTATGGAGAGTCAGGAGGGCAGATTGGAGATAAAGGACAATTACGAAGTATCAATGGAGTAGGTAAAGTAACAGATACAAAGAGGGTTGGGCAAATTTTTATACACTTTGTTGAGGTGCAGAAAGGTTATTTTGAAGTAGGTGACAATTTAGAACAGCTTATAAATACAGATCTTCGCCTGGATGTTAAAAGAAATCACTCAGGAACTCACTTAGTTCATGAAGCACTTAGAAGGATAGTAGGGGATCATGTAGCGCAGAGAGGTTCACTTAATAATGCCGATCGGCTTAGATTTGACTTTAGTCACGATAAACCGTTAACAGAGGAGCAAATCTTTTTAGTGGAGCAGCTGGTTAATAAACAAATTAGAGAAAACACGCCCGTAATTACAGAGATAATGCAATTGGAAAGTGCAAAACAACAAGGAGCAAGAGCTTTATTTGGCGAAAAGTACGGTGATGATGTAAGAGTTGTTAAAATGTCGCCAGAAGATAAAAATTATTTTTCAATAGAATTATGCGGTGGTACTCACGTTACTTCAACTGGTGATATTGGATTTTTAAAAATCATTGGAGAGAGCGCTTCATCATCTGGAGTTCGTAGATTGGAAGCTGTTACAGGAAAAAAAGTTGTGTATTTTATCGAAAACATACAAGTTGTGAATAACAGAGTATCATCACTCTTGAATGTAAGTGCAGAAAATTTAGTTGAAAGAGTTAATAGTCTTTTGGAGGAGAAAAGAAGGCTGGAACAAAAAAATAGTGAACTAAATAGAGCTCTCATTAGTGGTGAAGGTAAACAAGATAATAAAAACCTAGAAAAAATAGGAAAAGATATAGTTTTTTCAGGAAAGGTTGTTAAAGACGTACCTAGTAAGGAGCTAAGGACATTTGTAGATAATATAAAGAAACAGAGTGAAAATGTAATTGCCGTGCTTTTATCAAAAAATGGCAATAAGGTACAAATAGCAGTGGGTATTTCTGATTCTTTAATTAAAAGGGTCTCAGCGGTTGATCTGGTTAAAATTCTATCCTCAAAAACAGGAGGCAAGGGCGGCGGGGGTAGATCTGATTTTGCGCAGGGCGGAGGTACCAATCCTGATCAGGCTGAGAAAGCTTTGCTTTACTTGAAATCCTATTTAAATAGTAATCTATCTGAAATTTAATGGTTTAGTTCAGATAATTTATTTTCTAGATTTGCGTTAACTTTTTCAAGAAACCCTTCTGTTGATAACCACTTTTGGTCTTCACCAACAAGTATAGCGAGATCTTTAGTCATATCCCCGTTTTCTACTGTCTCAATTACTACTTCCTCCAGAGTTTCTGCAAAAGTAGCTAACTGTAAGTTTTCATCAAGCTTTGCTCTGTGTTTAAGGCCACCGGTCCAAGCGTATATAGAAGCTATGGAGTTTGTTGATGTGGCTTCTCCTCTTTGATGAGCTCTAAAGTGTCTTGTAACAGTTCCATGAGCTGCCTCTGCTTCTACTATTTTTCCATCGGGGGTCATTAATTGGCTAGTCATAAGACCAAGAGACCCAAAACCCTGTGCAACGGTATCAGACTGCACATCTCCATCATAGTTTTTGCAAGCCCATACAAAACCTCCAGACCATTTTAGGGCGCATGCAACCATATCGTCAATTAATCTGTGCTCATAAATTATCCCAGCATTTTTAAATTGAGCTTCAAACTCTTTTTCATATATTTCCTGAAATAAGTCTTTAAACCTTCCATCGTAAGTTTTCATAATTGTGTTTTTTGTTGAAAGATAAACGTCCCAGTTCATTTTCAAGCCATAATTCATTGAAGCTCTAGCAAAATCAATGATGGATTGGTCCAAGTTATACATTCCCATCGCTATTCCAGATGACGGTGCATTGAATACCTCATGCTCAATTTCTTTTCCATCTTCGCCAACAAACTTCATGATTAATTTTCCTTTCCCGGGAAATTTAAAATCAGTAGCTCTATACTGGTCACCGTAAGCATGTCTTCCAACAATTATTGGCTTTGTCCAACCGGGCACTAGGCGGGGTACGTTGTTACAGATTATTGGTGCTCTGAATACCACACCCCCTAAAATATTTCTGATAGTTCCATTAGGAGATTTCCACATTTTCTTTAAATTAAATTCTTCAACTCTTGCTTCATCCGGTGTAATTGTTGCACATTTTACAGCAACTCCGTGCCTAAGAGTTGCATTGGCCGCTTGAATTGTAACATTGTCATCTGTTCGGTCTCTCTCCTCTATACCGAGGTCATAATATTCTAAGGGAATGTCTAAGTAGGGAAGTATCAATTTATTTTTAATAAAATTCCAGATAATTCTGGTCATTTCGTCGCCATCCATTTCGACAACGGTGTTTTCTACCTTGATTTTAGACATTGATTTACTCTTTTAATTTGAAAAAAATTTAAATAATTCTTAGTTAAGGTTTATGGGAATCTTAATAAGTGTTCAACTGTTTTTTCTTCTATATATAAGAAAAATTGGTTAGTTTTAAATGTGGAAAGATCAATGCAAAAGCTGAATCCAGTCTTTATACTGGTAAATCCTCAAATGGCTGAAAATATTGGTGCAGCGGCAAGGGCAATGCTAAATTTTGGGTTCTTGAATTTGAGATTAGTAGGTCCTAGAGAAAACCATCTCTCCGCTAAAGCCCTAGCTATGGCTGCTGGTGCAGGGAGAGTTCTGGATCATGCTCAAGTTTTTGAAAATGTAGCAGATGCTTGCAAGGATCTAAATGAAGTTCTAGCTACCAGTGCTCGTGATAGATATAAGTATAAGGATGTCATAGACCCCATAATGGGATGCGATACTATTTTTCAAAGCTGTGCAAGTGGATTTAAAGTAGGCATTTTGTTTGGTGGTGAAAGAGCAGGCCTATCTAACGAAGATTTATTTTTGGCTAAAAAGCTTATCAGAATACCATCCAATCCTATATTTAGTTCCCTAAACTTAGCTCAGAGTGTTTTGTTAATATCCTATCAACTAAATGTTTGTTTTCTCAAAAAAAATGAAGGATCTTCTCAGACTGATACACCAATAAAAAAAGCTAATTATGAAGAAATACAGGCTTTAGCCATGAGATTAGAAAACGAATTGGATAAAAAAAAATTTTTTTATCCTGAAGGCAAAAAGAAACGAATGAAGACTAGGTTAAGAAAATTGATTTATGGCCTTGAATTGAATAAAGAAGACGTAAAGATCTTTCATGGTGTGTTAAAGTCTCTTATTAAAAAGAACTAGTTTACATTGAGTTATTTTCTTTTTTGTGATTTTGCTCTAATTTATAAACAAAATAAAAACAAGAATTCAATTTATGACTAAAAATAGAAAATTATTTGAGGAGATAGACGAAAGATCAAAAAGTACTCAAGCAAGTTCAACAGAAACCCTCTCAGTTGAGCAATCGTCCTGGCTAACTATATGGCTTTGGACATTATTGGTGTCTCTAATTAGTCTTATATTAGTAGGAGGCTGGACTCGTTTAACAGACTCCGGTCTATCTATAGTCGAGTGGAAACCTATAACTGGTATGATCCCGCCTTTTAGCTCTGAAGGATGGATTGTTGAGTTTGAAAAGTACAAAAGCATTCCAGAATTTAAATTAGTTAATTTCGCTATAACTATGGACGAGTTTAAATTTATCTATTGGTGGGAGTGGGGACATAGACAGTTAGCCAGGTTCATAGGACTTGTTTGGTTTGTGGGCTTTCTTATATTATGGATAAGGAAGCAAATTCCTGAGAGGTGGACTTTTTATTTCTTTGGTATTGGTTTACTCGGTGCTTTGCAGGCATTTTTGGGATGGTGGATGGTATCTTCCGGGTTAGATGGACAAGTAGTAGATGTTTTTTCATATAGACTGGCTATCCACTTAACTATGGCATTTATAATCCTTGCTCTGATATTTTGGGCCATTTTGTTTCACTCCGAAAACTCAGTAAAGATGTTTGAGTCTCGAAGATACAGGAATAAATTTTCCGTGAATATTTTAGCTGGACTTGGTATTCTTTGTTATGTCCAGCTTGCTTTGGGAGCACTGGTGGCAGGTATCGATGCAGGAAGAGGGTATAATGATTGGCCATTAATGAATGGAAGCTTGATACCTGACGATTTGTTCGAGTATGAGCCTTTTATAACGAATTTTTTTGAAAACTCCGGTCTTGTTCAGTTTAACCATAGATTAACCGCTTATTTAATCTTTATTGCAGTAAGTATCATTTGGTGGACTAATAGAAGAAACCCTTATTCTAAAATAAGAATAGCCTCAAATTACTTAATGATAATAGTAATAGTTCAGATGCTTTTAGGTATTATTACCGTTTTGTACAGCGCACCAATTTCATTAGCGAGCTTACATCAATTTACGGCAATTTTATTTATACTTGCTTATATCAATTTATTTTTTAAAAACTACTATCCAGTAAGCCAAAAAATTTAATACTCAATATATTTTAGTAAGCTTCAATCAACTCTTTTTATTGAGAAAATCGTTCATTCCCTGATTAGTTTCTTTATAAAGTAAATTTTCGACTATGACACTTGATGCATAGGAATATGCGTCGTCAATTTCCATTTCAGCCTGTTTATAGAATGCCTTTTTACCAATCTTAACCGCTAGTGAGAGTTTGGATGCGATCTTTTTGGCTACTTCTAGGGAACAATCACTTAGATCTTTACTGTTAGCTACTTTGTTAATTAGCCCTAATTCCTCCGCTTGAAATGGATCTAAAAAATCTCCAGTAGTAAGCATTTCGAATGCTTTTTTTCTGGTGATGTTTCTAGAAAGAGCCACCATTGGAGTTGAGCAAAAAAGCCCTATATCCACTCCATTTACTCCAAAAGACGCTTCTTCTGAAGCAACAGCAATGTCAGATGTCGCTACTAATTGACAGCCCGCAGCTGCAGCAACTCCCTGTACCTCGGCTATTACAGGTTGTGGTAGCTCCCGAATAAGCTTCATAACATACGTGCATTTTGACAATAATTTTTCAAAGTAAGCTTTGCCGCTGTCGTTTTCAAGAGCTCTTTTTTCCTGCATTTCCTTAAGGTCATGACCAGGGCAGAATGCTCGTCCTGATGCTTTAATAATTACTGACTTAATTTTTTTAGATTTTCCAATTTCTTCCAAGTTTAACTTCAGGGCCTCTAGCATGGCTTCCGAAAGAGCATTTAAGTTTTTTGGCGAATTTAACGTTAAAATTGCTATTTCATCATGATCTGATCTTAATAAAATGTCTTTCATTTTTAAGTCTTTCGTTAATCTTTAAGTTTTTTAATCTACTTGATAATATACTATAGATTAAAATTATTAAAAACGCGAATTAAAATGAAAAATGTTGATGAGTTGAAAACTTATTTCGACGAGGTTTTCTTCCAGAAAGCCTCCAGATTTGAGTTTTTAGAAATAGATGATGGACACGCGCTTGTAAAATTAAGTCCCAAAGAACAAGATTTAAGACCAGGGAACACTATTTCAGGACCCGTAATGTTTGAGATAGCAGATTGTGCCTTTTATGCGGCGGTTCTTTTTAAAGATCCTGACCCAATGTCTGTCACAGTAAATTGTTCAATGAACTTTTTCAGAAGACCCAGTACGAGTGATCTCTTTGCTAAGGCTACCATATTGAAATTTGGACAAAAGCTAGTAGTAGGAGAGGTAACAATATATTCTGGAACGGTAGAGAATAACGTTGCTCAGGCAATGATGACTTATGCTAGACCTATTAAAAATTGATTTTTCTAAAAATAAAGAGAAACTGTACAATTTGCTATTGACCTAGGAAATTAATCGGTTAAAAGGTTATACGAATTTTAGGAAATTTTTTAATGAAAACCTTTTCGATAAAGCCCTCCGAAATAGAGAAGAAGTGGATTTTGATAAATGCTGAAGGTATCGTTTTGGGGCGTCTCGCGGCAAAGATAGCCACTATTCTTAGGGGAAAAGAGAAACCTACGTTTACGCCTCATATGGATATGGGCGACAATGTAATAGTAATTAATGCTGAGAAGGTACATCTTACAGGGAATAAAAGAGATACTAAAACTTACTATTGGCACACTGGATATCCAGGCGGAATAAAATCCAGAGTCGCTAGTGACATGTTAGAAGGACAATTCCCCGAAAGAGTGATTGAGAAAGCGGTAAAACGTATGCTACCAGGAGGTCCCTTATCAAGGAAGCAAATGACAAACCTAAGAATTTATAAAGGGGATAGTCACCCTCACGAAGGGCTAAGCCCCGAAATATTGAATATTAAGGATATGAATGAAAAAAATACTAGGAGAGTTAGATAATGGCTGAATCAAAGGAAATGGTGAGCACACCAACCAGCGAAGAAGATGATAAGCCAAAACTCGATAGCTTAGGAAGAGCTTATTCTACTGGTAAAAGAAAAGGTGCCGTTGCAAGAGTATGGATAAAGAAAGGTAGCGGTCAAATTACTGTTAACAAAACACCAGTGGAAAAATATTTTGCTCGTCCAACCTTACAGATGATAATCCAACAAGCATTTTCCGTTACTAGTGCAGAAAATCAATTCGATGTAATGGCAACCGTAAAAGGTGGAGGTTTATCTGGCCAAGCAGGTGCTGTAAGACATGGGCTATCAAAAGCTCTCACAATTTTTGATAAAGAATTGCGTGTAGCTCTCAAGGCAGCAGGTTTCCTGACTAGAGACAGTAGAGTTGTTGAAAGAAAAAAATATGGAAAGCCCAAGGCTAGAAGATCTTTTCAATTTTCTAAGCGGTGATTTTTTAGCTCTACAGTTTTTAATAAAATCGTTATAAAACAATCACTTATTCGTTTTCAGGCGCTCTTTTTGGATGCACGTTCGATGCACATTTTTTAATAATCGCTTTATTTTATTGAAGGCGTTTGCTACGATAATGCACGGTTTGATGCACGTTATCTTTCCAGATTCACGAAAACTCGTTTCAAAAACGCCTAGTTATATAAAACCTTTTTCTCAGTTTTGCTATCTCTAGTAACATCACCAATTATTTTTAACAGAGCTTGTACTCCTACTGCAAAATCCTCAGCCGCACAAACTAGTTCGGGGGCAAGATCAGCATCAGTTAGTAAAAGCCCTATAAGAATTGAATCTTTTTTGTCTGTATAAGTTGATCTGGTTACTAATTGAGCAAAACAATTCTCATCAGCACCAACACATTTGCAATTCAAGTCGTGACTAACAAGACGCCGTCTTCCATTATTCTGTAATTTGTTGTAAAGAAATTGTAGTGCTCCAATAGTTTTATTTGCTTTTTCTGTACCTAAATAAAAACGAAATTCTTCATGGATCTCCAGGAGAGCCTCAGAGCCTTCGAAGCAGCATCTAAAATAGTAAATTACTAAATGCTCTTCCCAGCTTAAATCTGACATTATAGCTACGGGTGAGCCACCTTTAATTTGAGTCTTCGTCTCCGAATTCGTTTTCATTGTTTTTTCCCCCATATAAATACAAAAACTCTAAATAATTCTTCAAAAAATCACTATCAGAGCTCAAAAAAATCTGTTCCTCAAATAACTCATACTTAAGCATTAATTTTATCAATTTATCTTTTTCTATTCTTTAAGGTTGAAAATTTTTGAGATATATTTATTTCTGATTAAAATAGTCATGATTCAAACTTGACTATTTTAGTCATATTTGTCAATATAAAATTTTAGGGAGTAAATAACATGTCAGACTGGTATCTATTTCATGGTTTAGCAATTGTATCCGTCGTTTTATTAAGTTTTGGAGCAGGGTATTATACGTGCCTTATCCAGAACAAAAAAATTAGTAAGTTGTTAAAAAACAATTTATAACCCCAAGGGCTCTGTAATGTACATCGCTATGAATCGCTTTAAGATCAAACTTGGAAAAGAAGAGCAGTTTGAGAATATTTGGAAAAATAGGGATTCCCATCTCGATAAAGTCGATGGATTTATAGAATTTAATCTTCTCCGATCAAAGTCTAATGATACATATACTTTATTTGCTTCTCATAGTGTGTGGAAAAGTTCTAAACATTTTGAAAATTGGACAAAATCTGAGTCCTTCAGATTAGCTCATAAAAATGCAGGAAGTGCTAAAGACATATATCTAGAACATCCTGATTTTGAGGGCTTTGAAGTAAGGATTTAATCTACTCTTACAAATAAAAAATAGTTTTTATGTTATATGTTGCATTAGCGGTTAAGAGTAGTTTTTATGATGCACGTTTGATGCACGTTTTAAAAGCGTTATTAAAATAGTAATGAAATCAATAACTTGCAGTCGTTCCAATTTTCTAAGCGGTGATTTTTTAGCTCTACAGTTTTTAATAAAATCGTTATAAAAAAAGCACTTAGTCGTTTTCAAGCGCTCTTTTTGGATGCACGTTCGATGCACATTTTTTAATAATCGCTTTATTTTATTGAAAGTATTTGCTGCAATGATCCAAAAAAAGTCACAGAGTCGTTTCATATTCACAAAAAAGCTATACTACAGTCAATCTTAGTAGGATTTTATGTTTATGTTACTCGAGACAAATCGTTTAATAATCGAATACTTTAATTCCAATGATATTTCTGATTGGGCTAAAATAGAGAGTGATGCTGACGTCAGACGCTTTGTTGATGGAAAAGTACTATCTTCAAAAGAGGCTGGTGAATATGTTGAAATTAATATTCGACAGTATCAAACACATGGCTATGGTAGATATGCAGTTCGATTAAAAGATAACAGAAAACTTATTGGTATGTGTGGCTTTCTAAATGAGCCGTATGGAATTGATTTTGGTTATCGCTATTCGAAAGATAGCTGGGGTAAAGGCTTAGGGTTCGAAGCTGCAAAGGAAGTACTCGAATATGGCTTTTCAAAATTAGCATTGGAGAAAGTACTTGGGCTGACTTCAGAGCAGAATGTCGGTTCTATCCGAATTCTTGAGAAATTAGGTTTTAAGTTTGAAGAGAAATTATTATTCAATAATACAAAAGCTCTAAAGTACTCATTTACGAGAAACAAATTTCTATGAATAATCTAACAATCCAATTCTAAAGTTTAGTGTTAGACAATTATTGATTGCATCTTTGGTTGCTTGTGAACGGCTATAAAATCAGAAAATCAGACTCAATAAATAAAGCTACGACAGAGCATCAAATGCGGCGCATGCGAACAGATTTACTTAATCGTCTATATCTTCTGTTTTTTTCTTCTTACGCATCTCGCTTGCTAAAAGCGTCGCTAAAACGCCAGCTCCAAAAGCACCAAGTAATGTCAGTTTTAAAAGCTTTAGTTTAATTAATGTATGTATCATGAGAGAGACATAGTTTGAAAAAACATATGTTCAATTGTTAAGTTTCTTTTCGTACCATATCTTTATTTTGCTCCATTCTTCTTCCTTGTTTTATGAGTAATGCTACTAAAGTGAAAGTGATTACTTATAACTTACTTTGTATCTATAAGTACATGAATTGAACTTTTCAACTATTTGGTGTACATTTACTCAACCAATTATATCTTATAAGGAGCGTTATTTATGGAAAATATTTTAGTTTCCTTTGATGCTGGAGTGGCAAAAGTTTCAATAAATCGTCCCCATAAGAAAAACTCTTTAACAGGACAAATGTATAAAACTATGGATGATGCTTTTAAGGAAGCACGGAACAGAGAGGATATAAAAGTAGTTCATTTATGTGGCGAGGGGGGTATTTTCTCTGCGGGTAACGATATAACTTCTTTTGCAAATGCAAATCCCAACACTGTCAGTGATGATACAGAAGTTATGGGGTTTTTGTATGAAATCAGTTCTTTTCCAAAGCCCATTATTGCTGAAGTATCTGGGCTAGCAGTCGGAGTAGGGGTGACATGTTTACTGCATTGCGATTTTGTATATGCTGAAAGTGAAACAAAATTTAGCCTGCCTTTTGTAAAGTTGGGATTGTGCCCTGAGGCTGCTTCAACACTTATTCTACCAAGAATTTCAGGTTATCTAAAGGCAGCAGAAAAGCTTTTACTAGGCGAAAACTTTAACGCGTCGGATGCCTTAGATATGGGCATTGTTACTAGAATTTTCAAAGCAGTAGAATTATCAGACGTGGTTAAGTCAACTTGTGACAAACTAGTTTCATTACCTCCGAATTCATTAAAGATATCAAAAAAATTTCTTAAGTCTGAGATCAAAGAGGGAATAAAGGAAAGAATGAAAGAGGAAGGTGATATGCTATGGAAGCTTTTAAATTCAGATGAAGCTAAGGATGCTTTCGCTAATTTTCTGAGTAAAAAATCGGCATAAACTTTAATAAAGAAAAAAAATTAATTATCAAATTCTGCTTTTCTGTCGCGCATGTGGTTGGATTAAAGCTGAGCATAACACCCGCTCTTTCCAAATTCTCGAAAATTAAGTTTTTAATTCCAAGAGAAGGTCTTGTTCAGCATTACGAAAGCATTCAAGTATAGTTATACTAGAGTTTCATGACAATTTGTTAAACCCATCCATATATTTATGGAACTTTGCTCCCATTGGGGCGAGTAAATCGATCAAATCTTGCTTTACACTTCCGCCCACAATCCAATTAGTGAGCTCAAATCTTTCACCACATTATTTAGCGATAGGGCTAGCTAGTAGGTTTTCTGCTCTTTTTTTGCGCCATCACTATCTGTAAATGATTCAATTAAAGTTGCTTCTTTCCCATCTGCTAATACAAATCATTCAAAACTCAGTGTTTTCTCTTCTAGCAAATCTTTTGTGTATTTTACTGAACGGTTTTTTATCCAGTTGGTTGCTTCATCAGCGTCACATTTAAGTTTCATTTTTAGGACATAATAAACACGATCTGTCTTTGTATATAAGTCAGCCATTCTCTTTTCCTTAATAAATCCTATTAAATTGTATTTTCATTTTAGCATAAAGTTTAAATGTTGTATGTTAAAAGCTGGATCAGTAATCGGAGTGATTAAAGATGGGTTCAAAAAAGCTAAAACTTAAACACTTTATTGCAACACACACGTTCCATTCCGCAAAGGTAAGAAAAGTGTTCAATGAAGTTAATAGTCATCGAAAAAAAAATTCAGATTGGTTCGGTAATGAAAGTATCGAATTAAAACAGAGCTTTTTTAAAATGTTAAAAGCTAGAAGCATAGTAGAAGGAGATTTTGAAAATAACTTTGAGGTTTCAGATTATGCCTTGCTTTTTCAAATGTTTTACGGACGAGGAGACTTCTTTTTTTGTCATTGGCATGCCATAGACGAACAAACAATAATTGACAGACTTTCTTCAGCTGGCGGCGATCAGTATTTTGTTACAATGGCAACTCAAATTGACGCTCCACGGGTAAATGTTAAAGTGATGGACTCTTATATTGAGAAACTTAAGTGAATACGAGTTTCCAACATCCATGTTCTAAGTTGGAATTTACTCAGATTAGAGATTTTGCCAACAAATTTTTTATTTTTTATCAATAAATGCAACAATTTGTTTGAAATTTTAAATAAGTGTCGCTTGTATATAAAACAAATATAAGAAAGGATTAAGAGATAAGTTATAATTCCAAAACATTAACTGCTTGGCTCTCTATTGGAAGTACGTATACCTACCTAACAGCTTTAAGGTTAGAGGAGAAGAAGAAAAGTGAAAACCTAGATCTTCTTATTAAGCCTTTTAGTATAAGAAATATAATGAGAACCCAAAATAATATTCCCTTTCCTCCAGAAAAGGAGGAAAAAACGAGATACATGTGGCGAGACATTGAAAGGCGAGCAAAGAAACATGGTTTACCAGTACCTAAAACCCCAGTTCCTTACCCATTACAAGAATATGATTTAGCAAACAAAATTGGTTTGGTAGCTAATAAAGAAGGTTGGTATTTAGAATATCTCAGAGAAACATATATGACTTGGTTTCTAGAGGGTAAAGAAGCTGGTTCCAAACAGAATTTGGAAGAAACATTTAAAAATCTGGGCAAAAACCTGGTTCAAGTCGTCGAAAAATTGCAGCAAGAAGTGATTGCCAATGAATATAATGCTAATACTGAGGAAGCTTTAGCTAAGGGGATTTTTGGAGCTCCTTCATTTAGTGTAGAAAATGAGATATTTTGGGGTGATGATAGACTTGAGGATGCGATAGAGTACCTAAGAGAAAGCGAAAAATAAATTGAGTATAACAAGAACCGATATTGTTAACTTTAAGTCCAAAACAGAATGTGACAAGTACATTGCAAGCCACAAAGAATTTATGCAAGCATTAGAAGTTGAAGGGATACAGGAGATACATTGGGTACGTGCGACTCCAGAATCGTTGTTGATTTTTTCTATTTTAAAATCAAAGGAGCATGCGGATGTCATAAAAGGAATAGCAAATAAGTGGAGAGAGCAGAACGACTTTGATATTCATGATACTCTCGTATTCGATGGTGATCTTATTGAGTCGGTAAGAAGGTAGTAGAAAAATGGGAATAGTGTCAGATAAAGTTAACTCATTCATTGTTCATATTCTTGGTAGGTACAATCAGTTTGTAGATATGATAAAAGAGTACTGTAACGTAGGCATGTAGGCATAAGTCGGGCATAACTAGGCATAAAGTGCGTTATTTCTGAAATGTTGAAAATAAATTATGTTTGAGCGAAACCTGTCAATACACGAGTCACATTTGAGTCACATAATTTTAGTGTAATTAAGATAACAATTAAATCAATAACTTACAGTCGTTTAGATTTTCAAAGCGCTGATTTTTTAACGCTACAGTTTTAATTAAAATATATATAAAACAATCACTTAGTCGTTTTTAAGTAACTCTTTTTTGAATGCACGTTTAACGCACGTTAGATACTTTTTTTTAATAACCCCTTTTATTTTATTAAAGGTGTTTGCTAAGGAGGCCACAAAAGAGTCGCAGGGTCGTTTCAGATTCACAAAAAAGCAATATTCAGTAAATCTTTTTAGGATTTTACTTTCATGCTACTCGAAACAAATCGTCTAATAATCGAATGCTTTAATACCAGTGATATTTCTGATTGGGCTAAAATAGAGAGTGATGCTGACGTCAGACGCTTTGTTGATGGAAAAGTGCTTTCCTTTCTAGAAGCAAGGAAATAATAGTTTTAATAAATTTAATTCGTTTTTTATTCTAATAATGGGTAAACACTATCATTTTGTGGGTACGATAAAAGAGTATTACAATATCGGCTTATAGTTGAAATCAAAAAAGGAAAAACCCATGTCAGTTAGAGTTGAAAAAAACCAAGGAGTGTGGACGATAATTCATTCTCGTCCTGAGAGTAGAAACGCGATGGATCCCACAAGTGCTGATCATTTAACAGATGCTTTTTTAGAATTTAATGAAAATGAAGATGGGAAAGTGGCAGTTTTTTGGGGTGAAGGAGGAGCGTTTTGTGCAGGTTGGGATTTAAAGTTTGCTTCGACTTTAAATGAAAGCGATCCATTAAAAGATTTAGATATAAAGATAAATGACGAAGTGTCACAGAATAGTAACTTGATGCCTAGAGGACCGATGGGCCCAAGTCGGTTAAACTTAAAAAAACCTGTGATCGGTGCGATAGCAGGTCCCGCTGTAGCGGGTGGGATGGAACTAGCTTTATGGTGTGATTTTAGAGTAATGGAGGTTTCCTCCTATCTTGGAGTTTATTGTAGGAGGTGGGGAATACCTTTAATAGATGGAGGTACCATTAGGTTACCAAGAATTGTTGGTCGGGGTCGTGCTTTAGAGATTATTTTGACGGGACGACAAGTTAAGGCAGAGGAGTGCTTGGCTTTGGGTCTTTGTGAATATATCGTGGAAAATGGTCAATCTAGGCAAAAAGCAGAGGCATTAGCTCATCAAATTGCCAGATTCCCTCAAGTTTGTGTGCAGGCGGATAGAAGTTCAGTTTATGCGCAAGAAGGCCTTTCAATGATAGACGCTTTAAAGCAAGAATGGTTTAATGGGAAAAAAGCATTATCGGAAGAAGGTTTAAATGGCGCTAATAATTTCAAAAAAGGTTTTGGGAGGCATGGAGATTTTGATAAAATTGGTTAGGAAAATAAACTAAATAAATTTCTTAATTGCTAGATATAAATATTTTCTGATATACATCATGTATTCATAAACAGGAGATTATTGAAAAATGGCACTTTTAGATAATATCGATCCAGACGGTTTGTTTGAGTACTCTGTGGTATTTACCGACAGGTCTTTGAATCATATGTCTCAAAATTTTCAGTCGGTGATGAGAAGTCTCTCTACAAATCTTAAGCAAGTTTATGGATCAGAAGGAGTTGCACTAATTCCAGGTGGCGGCACATTTGGGATGGAGGCTATAGCCAGACAGTTTGCAAACGACCAAAATGTTCTAGTAATAAGAAATGGTTGGTTTAGTTTTCGCTGGAGTCAGATCTTTTCCAAGGGAAATATTACCTCAAGTGTTAAGGTTTTGAGTGCCTCGCCAACCTTTGAGAACTTTCAAGCTCCGTTTAAGCCAGTATCTCTGGATGAAATTACGTTGTACATAAATGAAAATAATCCGTCCGTTGTTTTTGCCCCGCACGTAGAAACTTCGGCTGGAATTATTCTGCCAGATGAATACCTCAAGGGTATATCAAACGCCGTGCATTCTTATGGTGGTATATTCGTTTTAGACTGTGTTGCTTCAGGTGCAGCGTGGGTCGATATGAAAACCACCGGAGTTGATGTTTTATTAACTGCTCCCCAAAAAGGTTGGTCTGCATCGCCATGTGCGGGCGTTGTTATGCTCAGCAAAAAAGCGATTGACGTAATGGAGAAAACCGAGAGCTCAAGTTTCAGTTGTGATTTGAAGAAATGGTTTGGAATTATGAATGCTTATGAAAATAATGGACACGCATACCATACTACAATGCCAACCGACTCACTTGTAAAATTTAAAAAAACAGTTGAGGAGACTGAAGAGTTTGGATATGAAAATGCAAGAGAGCAACAAAATTATATCGGAAACTCAATTAGAGCTTTGTTGGAGGGTAAGGGTTTTAAAAGTGTAGCAGCTGATGGATTTAAAGCTACAAGCGTTATAGTAAGTTATACAGAAAATGACTCATTTCAAAATGGTAAGATATTCGCGGAAAATGGGATGCAAATAGCTGCAGGTGTACCTTTAGAATGTGGTGAGGGAAGCGATTTCAAGACTTTCAGATTAGGTCTCTTTGGTTTAGATAAGCTTAAAAACCCTGATAGAACCATTTCGAACTTTAAAGATGTATTAGAAAAAATTTGCTAGCCAAATAGAAATCATTCATTATTTTTGCTTTTCGAGGATGAAAAAGTATCTCTCATTGATTTCATGATGCTGTCCATTCTTGGGTTGCGGTTGCAGTCTGAAATCATAACCATTTCCTCTTCTGCTCTTTGTATTTCACCATCATATCTAAATTGAGGAAAATTGGGAGACATCCAAAGCCTAAGAGGAGAGTTCCTTTCGGTGCGCAAAACGGCAATTTTACCATAAAATGGTGTTTTTATTTTTGTGCTTTCATCCAGTACCACAAATGCATCATCAGTTATTGTGCACTTGTTTTCTAGAGTAACTCTTACCCTAATAACTTCTTTGTCTCGGAATTCTTTGAAAACTTGTGGAAAAAGAAAAAAACAACCTAGGAGTATTATTAAAATACAAGCCAAAACAAAAGAAACTTCTTTAATTCTCATCCTTTTATAACCAATCTTTATTGACCTAAGTTTTTAGATCAGCCCAACAAGAAAGTTGGTCACCCTTTTTTTTTCTTGCGGCTTTAATCGCGCTGCCCACTGCTTGAGTGACGCATAAAGCACTGAGCTGACATACTAGCATAAGATCTTTATCCTTACTAACGATAGGTTGTGTTCCCGATGTCGCAGAAAAAATTATATCTCCATCAAAAGGAGTATGACTAGGTTCAATTGCTCTAGCTATTCCTGAATGAGCAGATGTCGCTATTCGGTTAAGGTCATTTTTATTAAAATTTAAATTCGTACAAACTATACCTAACGTTGTTGCCTCGCCTGTAAGCAGCTTAGTAGAGTTTATTAAGGCAGTCATAGGAGGTCTTTCCATGCACTCCTTTTTCTCACCATAAAAATCTGAATAAAGAATGTTAGTTCCAGGAAAAAAGGGAGACCCAACTGAATTAACCGCCACGATGGCGCCAACTTTTATTCTATTGCCGTAAAAAATAGAATTAGTTCCTAAACCGCCTTTAACAACACTTGTAGTTGCTCCGCATCCAGCGCCTACAGAGCCGAGTTCAAAATTATCAGAATTGTTTAAAAAAGCTTTTCGACCAAGATCGCGATAGGGATTTATTTTCCAGTCTTTTAAACCCCCATTTTTAAGATCAAAAAGAATTGCACTTGGTACTATAGGAACTTTAATCGCTCCGGTATCAAAACCACGGTTTTGTATTCTAAGGCAATCCATAACTCCACTTGAAGCATCTAGACCGAATGCAGATCCACCAGCAAGTACGATTCCATCAATGTTTTCCACAACTTTATCTGGCGATAACAAATCTGTCTCCTTTGTGCCTGGCGCTCCTCCCAAAATACTTACGCTCGCTCTAAATGAAGTTGACCTCGTTAAGACAGTTACTCCGGACTTAAGTGTATCATCATGAGCGTTCCCGACGAGGAAACCATCAATATCTGTAATCGAATTTTTGGGACCATTAAAAAGCTTTGTCATTTGGATCTATTTATATTGTTCTCCCACCGTCAACCTCTAAATTGGCGCCAGTAATCATACTTGCTGAATCTGAACATAAGAAAAGAGCTGCTGAGGCAATATCTTCAGGCATAGAAAATCGACCCAACGGTATAGTAGAAAGAAATTTTGCTCTCATCTCGGGGGTATCTTCTCCCAAAAAAGATTTCAGCAGTGGGGTTTCTCCAGCAACCGGGTTGATGACATTCACTCTTATTCCAAATGGAGCAAGCTCAACTGCCATAGTTTTCGATGCAAGAATCATCCACCCTTTTGACGAGTTATACCAATTTAGATTTGGTCTGGGAGATACACCTGCAGTACTTGCTATATTTAATATTACACCACTCTTGTTTTCTTTAAAATGTGGCACGAAATGCTTTGCAGTGAGATAGACTGATTTACAGTTTACATTAAAAACTCTATCGAACTCATCCTCCTCTATCGTTTCCATAGGCGCGGGCAGATGAGTAGTGCCTGCATTATTGACAACGATATCGACCCTTTCGTAGTTTTTAAAAACATCTACTTTCATTTGTTCAACGCTTTTGGCGTTTGACACATCTACTTCTACAGCATAGCCTCCAATTTTTTCAGATATTTTGCGAGCATTATCTAAATTTAAATCCGCAACAATGACTTTTGCTCCATTTTTTGCAAACAACTCAGCCATTGAGGCTCCAAAACCAGAGCCTCCACCTGTTATAATTGCAGTTTTATCTTTTAGTTGCATGATTAGTTCCTTCATTTAAAATTCAAACAACTATTGTAATTTACTTTTTGTTAAAAATAAAATTGAGATTTAATGAAAAAATATTCTCATTATTTATTTACAAAAAATGAAATACAATTATTGGTTTATCTATGAAAAACGATGTTGCTCGAGATATATCCTATGCCACCTCCGCTAATAGTTTAATGGGTGAGCTATTTATTCGGTCAATAGAAAATATTACTGGAAGGATAGGATTAATAAAAAGAGCTAAGGATTATGACAAAGAAGTTGCGAAAGGTCGTAACTTTTGGGAGGTTATAGTTGAGAGGTACAATATAGAGATGAATATAGTTGAGGGGTCTCTTGAAGAAATTCCTAAAAAAGGACCTGTAGTAATTGTTTCCAATCATCCATTTGGAATTCTGGATGGGTTGCTCCTTGGGTATATTTTATCCAAGAGTAGAAAAGATTTCAAAATAATCGCCAATAGAGTTTTTAGGAAAGCAAAAGACCTTGACGATGTAATTCTTCCTATAAGCTTTGAAGAAAATAGAGAGGGTAATATCCATAATATAAATACGAGAAATGAAGCAATTCGTTTTTTAAAAACAGGAGGTATTGTTGGTATTTTCCCTGGTGGCACCGTCGCAACTTCAGCAAAGCTTTTTAGTCGCCCTCTTGATCCGTTCTGGAAAAGATTCACATCGAAACTTATCTTGAAATCTGGTGCCACTGTGGTGCCAATTTTTTTTGGAGGCAGCAATAGCAGGTTGTTTCAGATCGCGAGTCACATCAGTTATAACCTAAGAATGGCCCTTTTAATAAGGGAGTTTGGCAGAAAAGTTGATAGAAAAGTCGATGTTGCTATCGGAAAAAAAATAGGGACAAAATATTTGCAAAAATATTCCAAAGATCTTGATGGCATGATGGAGTATCTTAGGGATCAGTCGTATGCGCTTTCAAATGATCCCAACCAAACATTTGAAAATGGTTTGTTTTTAGGATAATTTTAGGCCATGTTGAATTATAATAACAATTCTGTATCAGTTTCCATTATTGGGGGCAGTGGTTATACCGGTGCGGAACTTATTCGTCTTATTTCAAAACATACTTATTTTGAGTTGAATCAAGTTGTAGCTAATAGAAACGCTGGCAAAAAAATCCAAGATATATTCCCTCACCTTAGGCATTTAGAGTTACCGGACTTCATAAGCTTTGAGCAAATGAATTTTGATAATACGGATCTTATTTTTTGTGCTTTGCCTCACGCAACAAGCCAGGAGATTATTGGAAAAATTCCTAAAGGGAAAAAAATTATTGATCTATCAGCAGATTTTAGATTGGAACGTGTTGAGGAATATGAAAGATGGTATGGATCAAAACATATCGCGCATTCTTTACAAGAAGAGGCGGTTTATGGCTTAACAGAAATTTACAAGGAAAAAATTAAAGATGGATCTTTGATTGCCTGTACTGGGTGTAATTCCGCTGCAACACTTTATCCTATGCTGCCACTCTTGAGTGAGGGAGTTATAAATAGTGATAATTTAACGATTAATATAGGAGCGGGAGTATCTGGCGCAGGACGAGATGCAAAGCAAAATATAATTCATGCGGAAATTTCTGAAGGGGTAAAGCCATATAATATTGGTAAACATAGGCATATCGCTGAATTGGAGCAAGAGTTTAAAAAAGCTGTGGATAAGAAAATTGATATAACATTTATTCCACACTTATTACCGCAAAATAGAGGAGTTATCGTATCTATACCCTTAGCTTCACCTGCGTCTATAGTTCATAAGACACTGAAAAATTTTTATAAAAGTGCACCTTTTATAATTATTTTGCCAATTGAAGAAATACCAGCGACCCAACACGTGAGAGGCTCAAATTTTTGCCATATTGGTGTTGTTTCCGATCATAATAAAGATAGAAGTGTTGTGATTTCAGTTCTCGATAATTTGATTAAAGGGTCGGCAGGTCAGGCTATTCAAAACGCCAATATAATGTTCGACTTCGATGAGACATCTGGCTTATTAGAAAGCCCAATTTTCCCTTGAAATGAGTAATTTTAATAAAAAACGAATGCGAATTATATTCATTTCGTGTGGAATTACTGTCTTATTAGTTACAACTATCATATTATTATTTGCTTTTAGATCTGGCATTGAATTTTATAAATCACCCACCCAGTTACTTGAAGTTAAAGACGCATCAATAAGGTTACGTATTGGTGGTCTTGTGATGAGAGATAGTATTGAAAGTACAGGTGTCGATAACTCATTTGTAATAACTGATGGCAAAAACGAAGTTAAGGTTCAATTTGTTGGCATATTACCTGATCTTTTTGCGGAAGGACGAGGAGTGATAGTCAGAGGCCAATTTAAAGATAACGTGTTCGTCGCATCTCAAGTTTTAGCGAAACACGATGAAAAATATATGCCGCGTGAACTTGAAAAAACTTTGAACGAAGATTAATAACACTATCGATCATTTTTTATGAAAAGTGATGATATAATCGTAGCAACTCCCGCCATAATTAGCATGCCAACCAATCCCATAATGGGATCAATATTTTCAATATTCCAGCCCAAAAAACCACTTGAGAGTGCTGAAGTGATGACCATTAATGCTGAACTAATACCAGAAGCAGTTCCTGCTAGGCTGGGTACGGCTTGAATAATAGCTGTATTCGCGACAGGCCATATTATACCCGTTCCGAAACCCATTATTAGCATGGGCAAGAAAAAAGCCAAAGGATGCAAATAAAGATTAGTAGTTAAAATTGCAATCAATGGTCCACTAATAAGTAAGATTGATCCGAAAATTAAAAGGAGCCTTATAGAAAATCGGTCTACAATTTTTCCAACAATGATGTTTCCAGGCACAAATCCCAAAGGTATAAAAGCCAAGAGCAGTCCAATTTGTGATGGAGATAGATCATAAACTTTCACCGCAACAAATGGAGCTCCAACAAAAAATATACCAAATATTGAAAAACTAAAGGAAGACACCAAAGTTGGAGGCCAAAAGTTCATTGATAAAAGTAGTAACGGATAGGATTTAATTTGACTTAACATGTCTGGGGATTTATTGAGGTTTGTCTCATTGAGATCATAAATAA
>CACAFI010000022.1 GCA_902531755.1 uncultured Alphaproteobacteria bacterium | reverse complement strand
GAGAACTTCATTTGCAGCATCTTGATCACCCAGCGCTATAGCTTGCTCAACTTTCTTGACGAACGTCTTAATTCTGGTTTTTCTATTTTTGTTTTCGGTGGTTTTTTTAACCGTTTGTCTTAATCTTTTTTTAGCTGATGCTTTGTTTGGCATTGTTATGTACTCCTTAAGCAATCAATTACACAATGGGATTGTGATTGTCAACAAGTGAAGCACTATTTGTCTTCAAACTTAGGTTTTCTTTTTTCTATAAATGCCGACATCCCTTCTTTTTTGTCGTCGGTAGAAAACAAAGCATTGAATATACGCCTTTCAAACAATACGCCTTCTGACATTCCAATTTCAAAAGAACGATTTATTGATTCTTTTATTCCCATAGTGGACAACATAGATTTTTCTGCGATTTTATAAGCTACTGCCTTGGCTTCCTTTATAAGATCCTCAGCAGGAACAACTCGACTGACAAGACCAGCTCGTTCAGCCTCTTCAGCATCCATGTTTCTACCTGTAAGATGCATCTCCATTGCTTTTGATTTTCCAACAAACTTCGACAATAGCTGCGTTCCCCCAAAACCGGCCATAACACCTAAGTTTATTTCTGGCTGCCCAAACTTTGCACTATCCGCAGCCAAAATGAAATCACACCTCATTGCCAGCTCACACCCTCCTCCAAGCGCATATCCTGCTACAGCAGCTATAATAGGTTTTCTAGTAGACTGAATTCTATCTAAATCATTAGAAAAAAAGTTTTTATAAAACATATCAACAAAACTCTTAGATATCATTTCCTTTATGTCTGCACCGGCAGCAAACGCCTTTTCAGAGCCTGTTAGAATGATTGTTCGTACTGCATCATTACTGTCTGCATCTGTTAGAGCGCTGTTTAGTTCTTCAAGCAATTTGCCATTTAAAGCGTTCAATGCATTTGGCCTATTAAGCCTTATAATCAAAATCGGTTCCTCATGCTCGATGATAAGTGTCTCGTAAGCCATGCGATTCTCCAAAAAAAAGTAATTTGCACAAATATTTAATTTTCTTATCAAAATTTATCAAGAAAATAATAAATTACTTCTGACAGGTAGAACAATAAAATGTGCTCCTTCCGCTAATTATAGATTTCTCTACAGTACCTTTACACTTTCTTCGAAAACATGATTGTCCCTCTTTCCCATAAACCTGCAACTTATTCTGAAAATACCCAACTTCTCCTCCGATCTGCCTGAAATCTTTTAAGGTGGTACCACCAAATTTAATTGCTTTCTTAAGAACTTTCTTTGTTGAAACAACTATTTTTTGGCAATCAATAAGAGACATATTTTTACCGATCCTAGTTGGATTTATTTGGCTATCCCACAACGCTTCACTAACATATATATTGCCTAAGCCAGCCACCAATTTCTGATCCATCAAAATACTTTTTAAATTTCTCGAGGATTTTTTAATTTTGTTCCACAGATATTTTCCATCAAACTTTTTTGACAAAGGCTCTATTCCCATGTATCTGAACCTGCGATAGTCTTTATAATTACCTTCTATAGTTTCGACGAAACCGAATCTTCTAGGATCGTTGTATATAAGAAAGATCCCATTATCAAATGACATTATAAGATGGTCGTGTTTCTTTAAAGTATATTCACATTCACTTTTTAATCTTACACTTATCTTTCCTGACATACCTAAATGAAGGACTAATGTCGTTTTTTTATTTAGAAAAAATAGGAGGTATTTTGATCGTCTTCCTATACCTAAAACTCTTTTGTTCAAAATCAATTTTTCTAAGTTGTCATTAATAGGAAACCTTAAGTCGCGCCTAAATATTTTAGTAGAAATGATAACACTGCCTAAAACAGTCTTCTCTATTCCCAATTTGACTGTTTCTATTTCCGGAAGTTCTGGCAAAATTTAATTTTAAAAATGAAGTGGCTATCGATCTAAAAGACTATACTATAAAACATCATAGAAAATATAATAAGATTAATTATGCTAACAGAAAATGAAATTAAAGAACTTAAGTTTGAAGAAGGATTGGAAAAACTAGAGGAGTTGGTTGCTCAATTAGATGATGGGGATTTGAGTTTGGAAGAATCAATTTCTTACTATGAAATCGGAATTAAACTAAAAAGCCACTGCGAAAAACTTTTAAAAACGGCAGAGTTAAAAATTTTAAAAGTATCTGACAAAGAAAAAATAGTGACGGAAGAGTTAAAAGCAATTGATAATGAATAAGGCTTATAGTGAGTTCGATGAAACTTACTTCAAAAAAATGCTCAAAAATAATGCACTTTATTTTGATCAAAAAATAAGAAAATTTCTAAAACAGAAAAATTTTGGTGTATTAACAAAACCCATTGAGTACTCAATTTTGGGACAAGGTAAAAGATTGAGGCCGTTGTTATGCATGGAAACTTCAAAGGTTTTCAATGTTCCGAATGACGTATCTATATTCTGTGCTATAGCAATTGAATGCATTCATACTTACTCTCTTGTCCATGATGATCTTCCGTCAATGGACGATGATGATCTGCGACGAGGCCAACCCACTATCCATAAGAAATGGAATGAAGCAACCGCCATTTTGGTTGGAGATGCGCTTCAAAGTTTGAGTTTTGAAGCGCTTAGTACTTGTGAATTTAAAGTTAGTGATCAAGTAAAAAATAAATTAATTTGGGGTTTGGCTAGAAAGTCCGGAGCTTCTGGAATGGTTTTAGGTCAAGCATTAGATATTGAGGCTGAGTCTTCAAAAAAACAACTTGAATTGGATGAGATTTCAAAATTACAAGAATATAAAACTGGGAAATTGATATCCTGGTCTTGTGAGGTTGGCCCAATAATAGCAGGAGAAAATACTGGGCCCTTCGTCTTATATGCCTCTAAAATAGGTCTTGCTTTTCAGATTATTGATGACATCTTAGATGTTACTAGCTCTTCAAAAACCTTAGGAAAGAAGGCAGGTAAAGATATAGACAAAAATAAAGCTACTTTTGTTTCAAAATTAGGTCTTGATAATTCTAAAAAGAAAGCCTTTGAATTGGTATCGGAAGCTTGTGAAGCTATCTCAGGTTTTAAAGATCGATCAAGAAATCTTTACCAAATTGCAAACTTCATTGTAAGTAGGCGATTTTAACTTTGGATCAAAACAAATAGACGAAATAATTATTATTCTTTTTTTAAAACTTTATTTCCTAACAGCTCTGCTATTTGCACTGCATTTAGAGCAGCGCCTTTTCTAAGGTTATCGGACACACACCATAAACTTAAACCATTCTCTATTGTTGAGTCTTGTCTTATTCGACTGATGAAAGTTGCATAATCGCCTGCACACTCTATTGGCGTTGTATAACCTCCTTCTTCTCTTTTATCTACCACAATTACCCCTGGAGACTGTCTCAAAATTTCTCTGGCTTCCTCTTCATCTAGAAAGTCTTCAAATTCTATATTCACTGCCTCAGAGTGGCCAACAAAAACTGGCACTCTGACGCATGTTGCTGTCAGTTTTATCCTCTTGTCTAAAATCTTCTTTGTTTCAGCAACCATTTTCCACTCTTCTTTCGTTTGACCGTCATCGAGAAACACATCTATTTGAGGAATGACATTAAAGGCAATTTGTTTAGGGTAAATTTTTGGCTCCACTTCCTGGCCTGGCACGTATAGCCCTTTTGTTTGAGACCAGAGCTCGTCCATTGCCTCCTTGCCTGACCCTGAAACTGATTGAAAAGTTGTTACCACAACTCTTTTTATTTGTGCTCTGTCGTGTAAAGGTTTTAATGCTACAACCAATTGGGCGGTTGAACAGTTAGGGTTTGCGATAATATTCCTTTTATCAAAATTTTGTATGTCCTCCGGGTTTACCTCGGGGACTACTAAGGGGATGTCTGGGTGATAACGGTAAAGAGATGAATTATCTATTACTATGCACCCGCTACCAGTCGCTTTTTTAACATATTTTTTTGTTGCTTCTGAACCCACTGCAAACAGCGCAATATCTACTCCTTTAAAGTCGAAAGTATCCAAATCTTTGGTCTTTAAAACTTTATCCCCAAATGAACATTCAGTCCCTAAAGACCTTCTGCTAGCTAAAACAGTCAGTTCATCCACTGGAAATAAGCGCTCAGCCAATATATTAAGCATTTCTCTTCCTACGTTACCAGTGGCACCGCAAACAGCAATGTTATATCCCATACTTTTCCTTTTTACTTTTTTGAAAAGTGATCTTTGAGCTTTGGTAATTCGGCAAAATTGCCTTGGGTACTATCTTTGTAGGAACGAAAGCCTTCCATCAACTCAGATTGACTTAGCATCGATGCATTCCACATATTTATCCATTCTAATCCCTCATCAATGGTATGGTCACGTGAAAAGTCAATAACCTTCTTACAACCAAAAACAGCGGCAGGGGAATTAGAGGCTATTTCTTTAGCAATCTCTAACGCGCCTTCGATAAGAGCTTCATGACTCTCATATAATCTATTTACAAAGCCATACTCTTTAGCCTCTTGAGCGGAGAAGTTTCTTCCTGTGAACGCCAATTCCTTAACAATACCTTCGGGGAGCAATTTTACAATTCTAGGGAATGTGCCCACATCTGCTACCATTCCAATTTTTGTTTCTCTTATTGAAAAAAAAGCATCTTTTGTTGCTAATCGTATGTCTGCAGAACAGATTAGGTCTACGCCTCCGCCTATACATCCACCCTGTATTGCACAAATAACGGGAATTCTTGCTTTTTGTAACGATGAAATAGAGTCCTGTAAAAAAGACAAAAAGCTCATGAAGTTTTGTGGCGTTTGCAGTTCTTTTTCATTCTTTTTAGCTGTCTCAGAGCTTGAAAAAACGTCTTGACCGAAAAGGCTTAGATCCAAACCGGCCGAAAACACCGGACCAGTTGACGAGAGAACAATACATCTTGCGCTCGAATTTCTATCAATGTCTCCAATTATTCTTGGTAGGTCTCTCCAAAAATCCCAATTCATAGCATTTCGTTTCTCAGACCTATTGAGCTTTATATGAGCAACGTGACCGAGCAATTCAATATTAAAATAAGTTGATTGATATTGGTTTTGATCAGCGGCTTGTAACTTGTTCATTTTTTATCCACCTTTCCATTCTGATATAAGTATAATCTCTAAGAATAAGATTTAAAGCCTTTAATAAGAGAAATAAGTTTATCAGGTTGCTCCATTGGAAAAAAGTGTGTTCCTCCTTCAATTATCTCCAATTTTTTTAAACTATACAGTCGCTTGAAGGATGTTAAAGAGGCTGTCGTACTTCCTATTTCTGCAACCAAAAGAATAATGGGTACACTCGTTCCTTTGATTATTTTAGGGGTTGCCGCTATTTCCGTGTTTTTAAAGCTTGCTGCCTCTATCTCTGGGCGGCATGACAAATAGACGCCATCCTTGTCGCTTTTTGTTCCACCCAATAAGTAATCTTTCAGAAAACCTTCTTTCCAGGTTCTAAAAATTCCTCTGTTGGTATAAGAGGTTAATACTGTCTGGATGCTATCCCACCTATCTCTCTTTCTCAGAGCCTGCTTTGTAAGTTTTAATGTACTAGAGTCATATCCAAAAGGACCAAGATATTTGGTTAAATACTGATAATGATAATTAATTACCACCGGATCCGCTAATATTAGTCCAGATACTTTCTCCTTAATATATTTACTTACCATTAGACTTAGTGATCCTCCTATCGAGTGCCCACCTAGAAGAATTTTACGCTTATGTTTTTTGTTTAATTCACTTATTAAAGCTTCCAAATCGTAGGAATTTCCTCGAACAGGATTCACCTCATCATAAAAAGTCCCTTTTTCAGTCATCCCATACCCTGGCATGTCCCAAGCATAGACATTAAAATTTCCGGTTAATTTACTTAGAAGCCTATCATATGTACGCCCATTAAATCCATTAGCGTGTGCCCAATGAAAAATTGGCGCATCTAATGGACCTTTCCAAAAGCAGACAGAAAAATCACCTCTAGCTGTTTTTATTTTCAATCTTTCCATAAGTAATAAAAATTTTATTTGTTAACACTTTATTGGACTATATAAATATATAATGCAATATGATTTGGAAACTACTGACGTTTCTTTAGATTTATTTGGATCAGCAAAGTCAAAACTGATTGATGATAGAATTACAAAGAATAAGGAAACACCTTTTCTGTTGATGCTCAGAGCATCTACATCAGCTAAAAATTTTTTAGTAAGCAAGAATGCGAGATCAATAACAATTTTCATAGGAAAAGGAAATAATGGTGAAGATGGCCTATGTTTAGCAGCTCTTTTAAAAATAGAAAAAATTAAGACACACATAATTGACCTCGAAAATAAAGATAGACCGGAAAGTCAAGCCTACAGATTATGCATTGATCTAGGGGTAAAGGTTGGAAGATTTAATAGAAAAAAAATACCAAGATCAGATTGGTATGTTGATGCGGTATTTGGGCTCGGTTTAAATAGAGATTTACAAGGTGATTATCTAAGAGCCATTAATTATCTCCAATGTTCAAGCTCAAAAAAGATCCTATCTTTAGATTTGCCAAGCGGCCTCGATGGTTCAAAGGGATTAATTTTTAATAGTGCCGTTAAAGCGACAGCAACTATTACATTTCTTACATTAAAGCCGGGGCTATTTATCGATAAAGCTTGTGATTATACTGGCACTATTTACTTTAATAACTTAGGAATTGTTAAGGTGGGCTTCAAGCCTGACATGAAGGCTATTATTAAAGAAAATATCCATATGCCCAGCTTATCTCGGTCTGCGCATAAAGGGAAAAGAGGTTCCATACTTTGCCTAGGCGGTTCTAAATCAATGGAGGGCGCTGGAATACTAGCGGGAATATCTGCCTTGCGTTCTGGTGGTGGAAAAATATTTTGGGCTTCAAATACAGACAAGTTGCAAAGACCCCCTGAACTTATTCATATAGAGCCAACAATCGATAAAATTAAATCTGCTGTAGACAAAAACATGTGCACTGCCATTATTGGCCCTGGTTTGGGAAAGAATTTTGATAAAGAAATTGAATTTTTATGGAAAAGTAAATTTAAGATTATTCTAGATGCTGATGGCTTAGATTGGTTATCCAGAACAAAGCCAAAGAAGAGAGCAGCGGCTTGGGTAGGCACTCCTCACATCGGTGAGATGAAAAAGCTTCTAAAAGATGACTTCTCAGATAAGTGGTCCAATATCATCAAGCTTAAGAAGGATTACGGTGGTGATTGGATATTAAAAGGACCAGGGACTCTTGTTTCAGAAGACAGCAAGCTCTGGCTTAATTTGTATTCTAATGGTTGGCTTGGAACGGCCGGCATGGGGGACGTTCTCGCAGGAATAATTGCAGGTCTATGGGCTTCTGGTTCAAATGCACCTTTTAGAAGTGCGGTATATTTACAGACACAGTGCGCAAAAAACTTCCTACAATTAAATAACGGCGCAGGCTTAACGGCAAGCAACATATCGGAATTAATAGGACCTAGTCTTGGCTCGCATTTTCAAAAAGAACTTTAGCAGGCCTTCTTTTGGATGGCCTGTAGAGACTTTAATGATCAACTGGTACTGTCTCCCCATTTCGTCAAATGCTTTTCCTATTGCCTCAAGAGAGGTTGCACAATAGGCAATAACTATACTACTCATATTTTCACGAGTCACCTGAACCAAAAGAGTAAGATTGACATTAACCTTTTCACAAATCACTTTAACTTCTTGAAACATATCCATAACAATTGGGGTCTTATTTTTTTCATTAGGTACCATCTATAATTTATCACTCTACGTGTTGGCTTCTTTTCCCCTGCTACCACTGTTACCAAGTTTGATAGAATCACAATATCGCTAGCCGAATTGTTGTCCAATCTCATTAGAACTTTTGCCCACATCTCGCCTGAAAAAACCTTTTGAGTATTAGCCATGGCTTTAGCAAAATTTGACGCAAAGGTTGAAAAAACGAGACATCCAGCATTTTGTCCAAAATAAACGCTCAAAACTCAGGCGTTATTCTCATATCTCCTTATGCTTTGGTTACCTATAACATATTATTAATTGTAATTTTGCTTTCCCTAGGTGTGGTCTTACAGTATTGGTTGCAATGACAGTGATGATTACTCCATAATAGTTTTTTTACTTGTAACCGATTAGAGTTCAAAATTAATACTTTTTGTGGTAGTAAAATGTCTGAGAATACTTCAAATGAAATAGGAATAAATAATCTAAGGGATCTAGGAGGGAAAAAAACATCTCAAAACAAAACTCTAAAAAAGGGTTTATTTTTACGATGTGCGGCTCCAACAGAGTGGAATGAAAAAATTAAAAATCAAATTACGGCACTTAAAAAACCAGTGATTATAGATTTTAGAGGGGTTCAGGAAGAAAAAAATAATCCTTTAGCAATACCAGAAGAATTTTTTAGCGGAAGGCTACACCTACCGATAGAGCCAAAAGTTTCGGGTTTATTAAGAGGTTTGAATAAAATCGATAAATCGAAAACATCAGAAGTGGACAAAATTTTTCAAGAGGCATATCGAAAATATACAAAAGAAAACATTCAAACCTTTGAAGAATTTTTTAAAGTATTATTCGATAATGCTGGTTCAACTGTAATGTTTCATTGTACGGCTGGAAAAGATAGAACGGGCTTTGCCTCAGCTTTAATTTTTTCTCTTTTCGGGATAGACCATGAAACAATAATAGATGACTACTTACTTTCAAACAAAACATATATACCTACTGACAAAGTTAAACACGAAGTTCAAAAAATTGGTGTTAAACAGCTTTTGAGCGTGAATGAAAGTTGGTTGAATGCTGGACTGGAAGAGTTTTCAGAAAGGGTTGGAAATATCAAAGATTTTTGTACTAATATAATAAATAGCGAGAATAGACTTAAAGAATATTTGGACTATTGCCAGAATTCGGGAGAGTAGACGTATGTCAATAATGGAAAAATTTAAGTTGGATGGAAAAATTGCTTTGGTAACAGGTTGCAGCAAGGGTATAGGTTTTGGAATTGCTAGGGGCCTTGCCGAAGCGGGAGCTGATATAATTGGGGTCAGTTCAACGTTAAAAAAAGGTAGTGAGATTGAAAAATATGTTGAGTCAATTGGAAGAAGATTTCATTGCTTTAGCTGCGATTTTTCTGAAAGACTGAATACACATAGATTTTTAAGGGATCTTGAAAAAAATAAGTTAGAACCAAATATTCTTGTCAGTAACGCTGGCTCTTTAATTAGAACAGAGCTGAATGAACATAGTGATGACCATTGGGATAGAATATTAGAAATTAATCTATCGTCTCAGTTTGTTCTTGCGCGAGAGCTCAGTTCAAAAATGGTTGAAAGACGCTGGGGTAAAATTATTTTTACAGCATCAATTTTATCTTACCAGGGTGGTTTATTTGTTCCAAGTTATACAGCTTCTAAAGGTGGGATAGCGCAACTTACAAAAGCTCTTTCCAATGAGCTCGCAGATAAGGGAATAAATGTCAATTCCATTGCCCCAGGGTATGTTGTAACTGATATAACCACTGCTCTTCGTCAGGATAAAATTAGGTCGGCCGACCTTATGGCAAGGATACCTATGAAGAGATGGGGTACTATAGACGATATGGCGGGAGCTGCTGTTTACTTGGCATCCGATGCATCAAGCTATGTTAATGGAGAGCTGTTAAATGTAGACGGAGGCTGGATGGGCAGATAACTGCTAACTTGCTTCCAGCTCTTCTAATATTTTGTCAGTCATTTCACTGGTTGAACAAAGCCGTCCTTGATCTCCCATCATGAGATCAGGAGTTCTATACCCTTTAGCAAGAACCTTTTCTATACATTGCTCAAGAAGATTAGCATTTTGTAAGTCTGAAAATGAATACCTTAAAGCCATTGAAAAGCTTAAAATGCACGCTATCGGATTGGCTTTTGCCTGACCAGAAATATCTGGAGCTGATCCGTGTACTGGCTCATACATAGCTCGAGGCAATCCATTTTCTTTTTTATTCCCTAAACTTGCTGAGGGCAACATTCCCAAACTACCTGTTAGCATAGCAGCACAATCAGATAATATATCTCCAAAAAGATTATCCGTTACAATCACATCAAACTGTTTGGGATCCCTAACCAGCTGCATCGCTCCATTATCAGCATACATATGGCTTAGCTCTACTTCTCTATAATCAACGTGTACCTCATTAACGACATCTCGCCAGAGAACACCACTCTCCATCACATTTGCTTTTTCCATAGAGCATAATTTTTTATTTCTTTTTAAAGCAAGTTCAAAAGCACTTATTGCAACCCTGCGTATCTCAGATTCAGTGTACCTTTGAGTATTTATACCAACTCTTTCATTTGAGCCATCAGTTTGAATGCCACGAGGTTCTCCAAAATAAATGCCTGATGTGAGTTCTCTTACAATAACAATATCCAGTCCAGACACTATTTCTTTCTTTAATGAAGAGAACGAAGCTAGCGCATCAAAACATTGAGCGGGACGTATATTAGCAAATAAGTCCAGTTCTTTCCTAAGTTTTAGGAGTGCCCGTTCCGGTTTCAAATCAAATTTAAGATTATCATAATCGGGACCACCGACCGCTCCCAGCAATACAGCATCAACTTCTAGTGCTTTCTTTAGCATCTCTTCCGTAAGTGGAGTTCCATGTTTATCATAGGACGCTCCTCCAACTGAACCTTCTTCGATATCTATTTGTAACTCACGTTTATCTTGGAACCAAGAAATAACTCGCTTAACCTCTGTCATCACTTCTGGACCAATTCCATCTCCTGGAAGAATAAGCAAAGAAAACATTTTTTATACCTTTTAAGCCCAGCTAAATTTATCAGAATATTTTTTTTCAAAGCTGCTTATTTTATCAGTATTCTTAAGTGTTAACCCGATATCGTCTAAGCCGTTTAATAAGCAATATTTCTTAAACTCATCAACTTCAAAGTCTACTTGGTCGGCATTGTTACGAATAATCTTCTGATTTTCGAGATCAATTTTCATATAAGATGTTCTTTCCGTTTCTGCGTCCTGTAGAAGGCTTTGGTGTATCTCTTCATATACAATTATCGGCAGTATTCCATTCTTAAAACAATTATTAAAAAATATGTCTGCAAAACTTGTTGATATTATGCATTTAATCCCAAAATCCTTCAAAGCCCAAGGGGCATGTTCTCTCGAAGAACCACAACCGAAATTAGCTCCTCCAACTATAATTGAGGCCTTTGAATAATGTTCTTTATTTAAGATAAAATCTTTTATTTTATTTCCATTTTGATCATATCGCATTTCAAAAAATAGGTTCTCACCAAGGCCCGTTCTTTTTATAGTCTTAAGAAACTGTTTAGGTATTAACATATCGGTATCGATATTTATTAAAGGCATTGGAACTGCTATGCCTTCTAATATATTAAACTTTTCCATTATAAACTTTCTTTTAAATATCTCTTACATCAGTTAATCGGCCGGTTATTGCTGCTGCTGCTGCCATTGCCGGGCTCATTAAATGAGTACGACCTCCACGACCTTGTCGTCCTTCAAAATTTCTATTGGATGTTGCAGCACATCTTTCTTCGGGCAACAACTGGTCAGGGTTCATAGCCAAACACATAGAACAACCTGGCATTCTCCAATCAAAACCTGCCTCTTTCAAGGAACTCGCTATTCCTTCTTCTTCTGCTTGTTTTTTCACTAATCCAGAGCCTGGAACAACCATAGCTCTAATACCACTCTTCACTTTCTTCCCTCTAACAATTTTTTCTACCTCTCTTAGATCCTCTATTCTGCCGTTTGTACAAGATCCAATGAAAACTGCATCAACTTTTATGTCTTGCAATTTCTGACCTGGCTTTAAACCCATATATTTAAGAGATCTTTTAGCAGCCTCTACCTTGCTGCCCTGAAAATTATCTGGACTGGGTACAAAATCAGTAATAGGAAGCACATCCTCAGGACTCGTACCCCAAGTAACAACGGGAGCGATATCCTCCGCTTTCACGAAAAGCTTTTTATCGAACTTAGCATCTGGATCAGAATATAGAGTGCTCCAAAAATCGACAGCTTTATCCCAGTCTTGTCCTCTTGGTGAATGAGGCCTTCCCCTCACATATGCTATTGTCTTTTCGTCTGGCGCGATCAACCCTGCTCTTGCCCCACCCTCAATAGCCATATTGCACACAGTCATCCGTCCCTCCATAGAAAGGCTTTCAATAGCGCTTCCGCAATATTCTATTACATGTCCAGTACCACCAGCTGTACCGGTCTTTCCAATGATTGTTAAAGTGATGTCCTTTGCCGTAACCCCATTTCCAAGCTCTCCAGACACCTCCACTTTCATATTCTTGGACTTCTGCTGAATTAGCGTCTGCGTTGCAAGAACATGCTCTACTTCTGATGTTCCAATACCATGAGCTAATGCACCGAAAGCTCCATGGGTTGCTGTATGACTATCCCCACAAACAATAGTCATACCAGGCAAAGTCCATCCTTGTTCAGGTCCAATGATGTGTACTATTCCTTGCCTGATATCATCAACAGGGTAATAGTGAACACCAAAATCTCGAGCATTTTTATCTAGCGTTTCTAATTGAATACGACCTTCTTCGCTTCCAAAATTAGTTAACCGATTCGATGTGGTGGCCACGTTATGATCAGGAACTGCAATTGTTTTATTTGGAGCATGGACTTTTCTTCCAGCTTCTCTTAATCCCTCAAAAGCCTGGGGACTGGTTACCTCGTGAACTAAATGCCTATCGATATATATTAAAGAGGTATCGTTTTCGGAGTGAATTAGATGATTATCCCAAATCTTGTCATATAAGGTTCTATTTTGCGCCATAACTTTCATATCTAATTAAATTTTTTGTCAAAATCCAGAACTTTTTATTATTTTACGTTTAAGAAAAATTTAACCCCCTAATTACCCACTGTAGAGATTAAAAAAGTCTTTTCTAGTTTAATAATTACTTGTATTAGTATGCATGTCATCGATTTAAGGATAGAAAGTCGCAATGAAATCTAAGAAAGACTATGATTCTAAATCTTGTTTGAACAAGATATTTTTTAGGCTTGTTTTTCTCATTTTATTAGGTTTTATGTTTTCGACAAAAGCCTCCTTTGGTCAGGAAAACTTGAGAAAAGCTGAAAAAAGTTTTAGGGATTGGAGCGTTTTCGTGTCTAAAGACGATCCCAAAATGTGCTTTATTGCTTCTCAGTCTATCAAAGGTGAAGCGTTCAGAAACAACCAAAAGCTCTCATCGGTTAATAGAGACAAAGGAACGTTGTACATAATAAAGATAATGAAAAGAGATGGCGAGTACGAGGGAACGTTTTATGCAGGTTATCCCCTGCAGGTGGGCTCAAAAGCGGTTCTTGAGATTGATAACAAGGAAAAGATTGTGTTTTTTGCTCATCCTTCGCCTAAAGCGAAAGCAGAAAAAGATCACGCATGGGCTCAGAAATTTGATCAAAAAAAATTAGTTGATTATCTTAGAAAAGGCAGCAAGGCGATAATGAGCGCTATATCTCATCGTAATACGGTGACGAAAGACACTTTTATGTTAACAGGGTTCTCAGATGCCTTGTTAGAATTAGAAAAGCGATGCAAATTAAATTGAGTTCACTATCAATGTCTCAAGAAAGTAACATTTTAGGACTTAGTAGAGACGATCTTCTTTCGTTGATTATGGGCTTTGAAACAGAACCAAAAAGAGCATCAATGAGAGTTAATCAACTATGGTCTTGGATCTATTGTCATGGAATAAGCTCATTCGACAAAATGACTAATATTGATAAAAACCTACGTACAGAGTTGAAAAAAGTTTTTAAAATTTCACGGCCAAATATTGAAAAAAAGGAAGTTAGCAACGACGGCACCACAAAATATCTATTTTGTTTAGAGGACCAAAGCAAAATAGAGACTGTATTTATACCTGAAGAAAAAAGAAGCACTCTTTGCATTTCCTCGCAAGTTGGCTGTACATTAAATTGTTCATTCTGTTATACAGGAACCCAAAAATTGGTGAGAAACCTTACAAGTCAGGAGATTATAGGTCAAGTTATTGCGGTTTACGATGATCTGGATTTATGGAAAAAAATGAAGAATGAGGGAGGCCAATCGTCTTTTTTTGAAATAATTACAAATATTGTCTTCATGGGAATGGGAGAACCTCTGTTAAATTATGAGGAAGTCAAGAAAGCCTGCAATATTTTAATGGACAACAGAGGATTAGACTTTTCGAGAAGAAGAATTACCCTATCCACAGCAGGTATCGTTCCTAAGATTAAGACGGCTCACGAAGAAATCGGTTGCATGATAGCTGTTAGCCTTCATGCTACAGAAAACAAAACTAGAGACATTTTGGTTCCCATAAATAAAAAATGGAATTTAGAGCAGTTGCTTAGTTCCTTGAGAAACGATGTTGAGTTACGTAATTCAGAACGAGTAACATTTGAATACGTTATGCTTGACAGAGTTAATGATACAACAGAAGACGCGCACAGATTGGTAAAATTGCTTCAAGGTCTCCCTTCAAAAATAAATCTAATACCGTTTAATAGTTGGACTGGAAGTCAGTATAAGCGTTCATCCCCAGATAGAATAAAAGCGTTTAGAGATATTATAATTAAATCAAGATTACCAAGTCCAATAAGAAGACCTCGAGGAGAGGATATTATGGCGGCGTGTGGTCAATTAAAATCCAGCTCTATAAAGGAAAAAGCAAGTATATGAAGAAAATTAGCAAAAGAAGCTTTTTCTTGTTTTCAATTTTTCTTCCTTTTATTTTTTTCCAACCTTCTTGGGGTGAAGCAAATAAACCAAATTTATTGGTGGTATGGAAAAAAAAGAGAGTTTTAGCCCTTTACAGAAATAATAGAATGATAAAAGCTTATAGAATTCGCTTAGGGTTTAGTCCTAAGGGACAAAAAGAAAAGGAAGGGGATGGGAAAACCCCTGAAGGTAAGTATTACATTACACACAAAAACCCAAACAGTAAATTTTACCTAAGTCTTGGAATAAATTTTCCTAACCAATCGGACAAAAAAAGAGCTCTAAAAAGGGGTGTTGATCCTGGTAGCGACATTTTTATTCATGGACTTGGTAAGAAAAACATTATCCTGCACTATCTGTTCGACTGGACCGAGGGATGTATTGCGGTTACTAATAAAGAAATAAAGGAGATCTATGGTATGGTTGAACCGGGTACTGTGCTCTACATTTATGCCTAAACTCCACTTAAGCTTAAGATTTTCCAATCATTTGCACCCACCAAACTTTGCCGGTGCTATCCTGATACCAACTGAGCCCTAGATGAGTAGCTTGGGCATCCAATATAATTTCCCTTCCTATTTTGCTTTTGAACCAAACGTTCAATACATCATACTCACCCTCATAAGTCTCTGAAACATTTTCACCGAGAACTAAACCCTTAAAACCTGAAATTCTTGCTCTTTCTATTGCTGATGATCCATCAGACCCATAGTTCCAGGCTCGCTGTTGTCTAGCTATATCGAAAGCGTGTGTCTTCGACGCAGCCGAAAGACTAGTTGAATAACTTAGTGGAGATCTACCGTTCTCTAGTCTTAAGGCATTAACCATATCTAAGTGCCTTGATTTTAGAGCAGACGCTTCAAAGTTAGAAATTGTCCCCGATTTGGAATAACCGTTATAGACATCTGTGTTGGTACCGACACAACTCATCAATATAGCTAAAAGCATTATTTTTAATATTAAATTTTTCATATACCCATAGATTCCTTATTTAAATTTTAGAAAAATAGAGTTCATGTGCAATTTGTTGTTTTATAACCAACAGATTTCAACTAAAACTATATGAATGATTAAACTTGTCTCCAACATATTAATAGTATCGATACTATTATTGGTTTATACGTCAATAAGCAACCCAATTATTGCTCAGACTGCCGTAGAGTTTGGCCAAGACGGAAAACCAAAACACAACATCTTTACTTTTAGGGCACAATCTTGGCAAGATCATTTTAAGAACCTCAAGAAAGGAGCAATACTGGTTGATACCAAAACACGATCACTACATTACTGGAATAAGAATGGAACAGAGTACAAGGTCTTTCCGACCTCCGTTCCACTTAACAAAGAGTTGACAAGGCTCGGATATACGAAAGTTACGAAAAAAATAATCGGTCCTGAATGGCGACCTACAAAAAAAATGAGAGAGAGAGATCCCAAACTTCCTGAGTTTATGCCGCCAGGCCCTGATAATCCTTTGGGTTCTCACGCACTTTATCTTAGTTGGCCAAGCTATCGTATTCATGGTACGAGCGATACTAGAAAGATTGGAAGACAAAGCTCCTCAGGGTGTATAGGTTTGTTTAATGAGCAGATAGAAGAGCTTTTCAATTTAGTTGAGATAGGAACACCTGTTAGAATTCTTTAGCACCTTTATGGATTGCAAGAAGTCCTTCCTTGAATGAAGGAAAAACAAGCTTGTAGCCTAGCTCCTCTTTGAGCTTTTTGTTTGACACTTTTTTTTCCTCTTTATAAAAACTTCTTGCCATCTCACCTATCATTTCACTTTTCAAGCTGACTGTCTTTAGAGAATTTTTTTTAAGTAAACTTGTAGCAAATTGAGCTACGTCTAATTGCGTTGCTGGCAGATCGTCGGACAAGTTAAAAATCATAGTTTTTGATTGAGAACTCATAGCCCTATCGATTGCGCCTACTATATCTTCAATATGAATTCTGTTAAATTGGTGGGCCGGACTGTTGACTATATAAACCTTTTCACTTGCTATCAAACGATCAATAATACTTCTTCCTGGACCATAAATCCCTGCCAACCTGAAAATCATAGTTTTTATCGAAAGGTTTTCTTTCAATCTTAGCCACGATTTTTCAGCTTCAACTCTTGAAATGCTTCTATCTAAATTGGGCTCGAGTATTGTATCTTCTGTAACCCATTCACCTTTTTTATCTCCATACACACTGGTAGTTGACAGATATCCTGCCCATTTTATTCTTTCACTATTTTCTTTAATTAAATTCCCATAGTTTTCAATAACTGGATCTCTACCGCTCTCTGGTGGAGCCGTGCTCAGAATATATAAATCCTCATTGAGGATACTCTTAATTTTTTTCTCATCATCAAAAAAAATTGGTGCGGCATTAAGCGACTTAATTTCTTCAATCTTTTCATCAAATCTTGTCGTGCAAAACACTTGCCAATTTTTTTTCGAAAAATTCCGGCACAGAAATTTCGCGGTATAACCAAATCCAAAAATTAACAATGTATTTTTCTTACTCATTTTTTTTTAACTCAGAAATAGACCAATCGGCGGCCTCTGATATAAAACCCACTGAATGGCTCTTAAATTCTTCTAATAAATTAATATATTCCTTATTCCCACTATTTCCCATCGCATAAATGATATTTCTAAGAAATCTTGTTGATCCTAATCTTTTTACAGCAGTTCCACTAAAGAAAGTCCTAAATTCACTGTCTGAAAAGCTTAGTGCTTTATCCAAAGCCAAATCAGAAAAAGTGTCTCTATAATTCACATTTCTAGTTATTTGTGCAAATTTATTCCAGGGACAAACAGCTAAACAATCATCGCATCCAAAAACTCTATTACCAATTAATGATCTAAGTTCTTTATCAATGGCTCCCTGGTGTTCAATAGTGAGATACGCAATACACTTTCTAGCATCTAACTTATAAGCACCCTCAAAAGCATTAGTAGGACAAATATCCAAGCACTTAGTACAAGATCCACAATTGTCTTCCTCTGGCTCATCCGTTGGCAAGGGTTTGTCAATATACATTACACCAATGAAAAACCAGTTTCCCATGTTTCTACTTACCAGATTTGTATGTTTACCTTGCCAGCCCAAGCCAGATAATTGTGCTAAAGGCTTTTCCATAACGGGGGCTGTATCAACAAATATTTTAAGGTCACAGTCTAGCTTTTTTTTTAACCAAGACGCTACAATCTTCAACTTGGATTTTACTACCTTATGATAATCCCTTTTTGTGGCAAAAACTGAGAAGTTAGATAATTCTTTATCTTTTAATTTTTTTATTGGATCTTCTGCTGGAGTGTAATCATCTGTAAACACCAAAATTGACTTTACGCTTGGCCATAAATTTTCTGGTGCTGTTCGTTCATTGATCCTTTTCTCCAACCAATCCATTCCAGCATTCCAATCATTTTTAATAAAGTCCTTAAATCTTTCTTTTATTGCTTCATCAACCTTACTTGGATCGGTTATTCCAACGGCAGAAAATCCTACATTTGTAACGATCTGCTGAAGTTGTGATTTAAAGTCAAGTACTTCCATACTAAAAATCTAGGTCACCATAGTGACTTGTTGGCACAAAACCAGGAACTAAATCAGTTAGTAAACCCGCATTTCTAAAAGCTGGCCTCGATTTAATTTTTGCATACCATTCTTTAATTATTGGCTTGGACTGCCAATCAATATCTCCTATATAATCTAACGCTGAAATGTGCCCGGCTGCTGAAAAATCTGCCAATGACATTTTCTCCCCAGCAAGCCAATTTCTTTTTTCCAAAAGCCATTCCAAATAATCAAAATGAAACTTTATTTTTCTTAGTCCTTCCTTAATTGCACTACTATCGGGTTGACCAATTTTAAAAATCTTTTTATATACTCTTTCATTAAGTAAATTTTTTGTAACCTCGTTATGAAATTTATCGTCAAACCAAGATGTTACCCTACGAGTTTCGAACCTAAGATTTTTGTCGGCTGGAATAAGTTTTGGAATCGGGTAAGACTCATCCAAATACTCACATATCGGAGTGCTCTCGGTAAATACAGTGGCTCCTTCTTTTAATAGGGGCACCTTACCAGAAGGACTGAATCTAATAAAATCCAAATTTTGCTCCCAAACAGGTTCATCGACTAATTCGACTTCAAGTTTTTTTTCTGCCAAAACTAGCCTCACTTTTCGACAGAAAGGCGAGAGTGCTAGATGGTGAAGTTTTCTCATAATAAATAAACCTTATAATAATCATTTATAATTATAAAAAACAGCTAGATCTGTCATCTTTTTTTAGGATATCGATATCTTTTTTTAATCTGGGAATTCTTAAAACTAAATATGATTTCAATTTTTTAGGGCTTCGAGTTTTTGGATTGGGTAGCGTTAACGCAATTCGCAATGCTTGCTCTTTAGTAAGCTTATTTGATGGCTTTTTATAATATTTTTCTGAAGCTTCATTAATGCCAAACGTTAACAGGCTCGTTTCAACAGTATTCAGATATATTTCGAGAATTCTTCTTTTTGGAATGATGATCTCTATCAAAAAGGTAAAATATAATTCTATCATTTTTCTGGACCACGATCGTCCTGACCATAAAAAAAGATTTTTTGCAAGTTGTTGTGTTATTGTAGATGCACCTCTTTTTTCCCCTCTAGTAACCACTTTATAAATCTCTTTTATATCTACTCCTATATGGTTACAAAAATTAGAATCTTCTGTCGCTACTACTGAGAGAGCGATATTTTCACCCATATTAGGAATTGGAGTCCAACTGTAGTCTATCTTTTTTCGAAAAAAATTGCTTTCTGAAACCATAAAACTCGTAAAAGGAGGGTTGAAAAATCTTACTAGGAGAACGGAAGCCACCGATAAAAACATAAAGGACACAAACAATAGTGTAACCAATTTGATTGTTTTTGATCCTATCTTTTTAATAACGCACACAAAATATTCTTTGTATAGGACAATTTCTTTCCTTAGCCTGAAAGACTACTATAACCCATTAAGGCAGAATCTACCGATTTCGCAACTTGCCTTCCTTCTCTTATTGCCCATACAACAAGAGACTGGCCACGTCGCATATCGCCGGCTACCCACAGTTTATTATGAGAGGTTTTGTAAGATTTGTCATCCGCTAAAACATTTCCACGCTTATCTAAAGATACTTGTGTATCTTTAAAAATCCCATCGGTAACGGGCGAAACGAAACCCATTGCCAATAATACTAAATCTGCTCTGATAATAAATTCGGAGTTTTCTATTTTTTCAAATTTTTCATTTACCCTTATACAATTTAACGAACTGACTTTTCCATTTTCACTTCCAAAAGATGTTGTTAATACTGAAAATTCTCTATCAGCTCCCTCTTCTTGGCTTGAAGAGGTTCTCATTTTGAGGGGCCAATTTGGCCATGTTAGCAACTTATCTTCTCTTTTAGGTGGGGCAGGCATAATCTCTAGTTGTGTAACAGACAATGCACCTTGGCGGATCGATGTTCCTATACAATCTGAACCGGTGTCTCCTCCCCCAATAACAACAACATGCCTACCATCTGCTATAATCTCTTCCATACCCTCAAACCTCTCGTTGCCTACCCTTCTGTTTTGTTGAGGCAAAAAATCCATGGCGAAATGAATCCCTTCAGAGTTACGCCCTTCAATGTCGAGGTCACGTGGTTTTTCAGCTCCGCAGGCTAGGATCACAGCATCATGTTCCCTAATCATGTCATTAATTTCAATATCTACACCTAACTCCACGCCACATTGGAACTGAACCCCTTCAGCTGATATTTGCTCTAATCTTCTATCGATATGAGTTTTTTCCATTTTAAAATCAGGAATTCCATATCTAAGAAGACCACCCATTTTTTTATTTTTTTCATACACTATTACATTGTGCCCAGCTCTCGATAATTGTTGAGCGGCTGCGAGCCCAGCTGGACCAGAGCCAACTATTCCTATTCTCTTGTTTGTCTTGTTCTGATTTATTTGTGGTTTTATCCATCCATTATCCCATGCCTTGTCAACTATAGAACACTCTATGGATTTTATTGTTACTGGGCTATCAACAATATTTAAGGTACATGAGGCTTCGCATGGCGCTGGGCATATTCTTCCAGTAAATTCTGGAAAATTATTGGTTGAATGTAAGTCTTTAGAAGCCTGTTCCCATTCGCCCCGATACACCAAATCGTTCCAATCCGGGATCTGGTTATTTACGGGACAACCTTTCAGACCTTTCATGTCATGACAAAAAGGAATACCGCATTCCATACATCTGCTAGCTTGATCTCTTATGACCTGCTCCGGAAGGGGTACTATGAACTCCTTAAAGTTTCTTATCCTATCTGAAGCAGGTCTGTATTTCCTATCCTGCCTATCTATTTCTAAAAATCCAGTAACCTTACCCATGTCAACTTCCTTGTATTCAAAATTAAAGACTATTCTGCAGCTACGATGTTATTTAGCTTCTCCGCCTTTATTTCTTCCAACGCCCTTCTGTATTCCGTAGGCATTACTTTTAAAAATTTAGGTCTGAAATTATACCAGTCATCTAGGATCTTTTTTGCAACGTCTGATCTAGTGAACTTTAAGTGTCTGGAAATTATATTTCTCAACCTTTCTTCATCGTACCTAGTCATATCACTTGATATATCTACGCGACCATGGTGCTCCAAGTCACCCCCATGATGGTGCTCAGATTCTAGTAAATCATCTTCTTCTGGCACCGGCTCAAGCTCTACCATTGCCAGATTACATCTATTTTTAAAGGTACCGTCTTCGTCCAACACATATGCGATACCTCCAGACATACCTGCTGCGAAATTAAGGCCTGTTTTTCCTAAGACGACTACGATACCGCCTGTCATATATTCACAACCATGATCACCCACTCCTTCAACAACTGCAGTAGCTCCAGAATTTCTGACAGCGAACCTTTCTCCAACTATGCCTCTCAAATAGCATTCTCCTTCAATAGCACCATATAGAATTGTATTTCCTGCTATTATCGAATAATTGGGAACAATTCTTTTCGCCTCTTTTGGAGGGTAAACTATTATTTTTCCCCCTGACAATCCTTTTCCGACATAATCATTCGCTTCGCCCTCCACTTCTAGAGTGATACCTCTTGATAACCATGCTCCAAATGCTTGGCCGGTTGTACCCTTTAGAGAAATATTTATTGAATCTTCTGGAAGACCTTTATGTCCAAAAATGCGCGCAACCTCTCCACTAAGCATCGCTCCCGTTGATCTATTGTAATTATAAATTGGCAGATTAATATTGATGGGCTTTTTGCTTGTCAAGGTATCTTTTGACATTTCAATTAGCTGCCTATCGAGAATATCTTCTATTGGATGCTGTTGCCTTTCACAATTAAATTTTGGCACTCCATCGCCCATCTTTGGATCAAAAAACAGCTTTGAAAAATCCAGTCCCTTTGCTTTCCAGTGTTTAATTGCTTTTTTCCTATCAAGTACATTGATTTGGCCAATCATCTCATCAAATTTTTTGAAACCTAACTTACTCATTAAAACTCTTACCTCTTCGGCTATAAAGAAGAAAAAATGCTCTGGCATTCCTACAAATCGCTTCCTCAAAACCGGGTCTTGTGTTGCAATTCCAACTGGACAAGTATTCAAGTGACACTTACGCATCATAATGCAACCTGATGCTATTAATGGGGCTGTTGAAAAACCAAACTCATCTGCCCCTAATAATGCTC
>CACAFI010000021.1 GCA_902531755.1 uncultured Alphaproteobacteria bacterium | reverse complement strand
TGTAGCTCAAGCTTGTCTAGCGTTGAAGATTGACTTGGTGGATGTTATAAAAGCTAATAAGGAAAAACTTTCAAAGCGGTTTCCACAAAAACAATTTAATATAAAGGACGATTCTAACAGAGATTTGGGGGACGTTTAAAGACCCCCTTCGACTTTTATGCCCGATTTCCACGTAGGGCAAAAAATAGACCTCCAACCCACATGAATACGTGTAAATTGTCATACAAAATCACGTCTAGAAAACTTTCCGGTTCTCCGATCCAAATGACGCCTGTTGTAATACAACCTATCGTAAATCCGCTAAAACGGGTTAAGGTATCTCCCAACCAACCAGGTATTTTTTTTGTATTGAACAATCCGCCTGCTATCAGACCGAGGCCACCACCTAACTCACCAAGAGCCACCACCCACCAAACGAGGACTGAAAGACCATAGGATTCGGCTTCCGCAGGATCTATGGGTAGTTTCATCAATCCCATTTGTATAAATAACAAAGCCAGTGGTATTCTTAACAACCAATGGGAGGTACAAAATTCAGGTATCGCACTGTTGATACGTTCTAATCTTTTTACAATTGCATTCATGCCTTTCTCCTTTTAAGCGCAGTCGCAAACTGCTGTCTTATAATCATTGCAACCACAGACGCTTATAGAGAAGTCTGCAGTTGCTAAATATTTTTCTGGGCTAAAAGAAGTGTCTTTATGACTTCCATCGCAAAGCGGATACTTTTCGCTTCGACCACATTGACAAAGGAAATAGGACTTTCCGCTAACGACGTCGAGCTTTGTAAATCTTTTATTTTCCATACTAATAAATTACTCCTGACATCTCATTATTTTAGACGTCTTTAGTTAACAGCGATAAGGTCAAGCGCCTTGTTGCATGAGTTTATAGAACTTACTGACATCCCCATGTCATGCTGTCGCTTACATTCAGATTGCAAATTTCTGATATCTGCCATTGTCTTTTCGTTGAATGAAGCTGTTTTCAAAGCTTTCTTTATTTTTGTATTGAATGCAGCCATCTCACTGCAGCCGCTTGCATAAACGCTAGAGCCCAAGAATGATATGACGAGTGCAGACGCAAATATTTTTTTCATTATTATTCTCCTTATATACTATACCGAGGGAAATAAGTTTATTTCTCTAAAAACCAAGCAAAAATTTTTTTTTTTCTAATTCTGAGACAAAATGACACACACAGTTGCCATCTTTTCGATCCAGTACATATGTGATGAAACAAAAATAAGGAGAAGCTAATATGAGAACAAGGCGAACATCAACTGCTGCCATGAAAGCAAAGGGACATTATCCGAGTGATAGAGAAACACTTCAAGATTCCGTTGAATTAATTTTTGGATTAGATCCCGATAAAATGAAAGAAATTGCTGCAAAAATGAGAGCTAGGTTTATTCACGTAGCAATAGCAGGCGCTATTGGTTCCATAATATTTTATTATTTACTATTAAACCATCATATCTAATGCACAGCGTTGAAAGAAACTTATCCCAAGCGCGTCTGTCTGAATTAATTGAGCTAGCACTCAGTGACAAAGTGAGTTTCAAGGCTATAAAAGATGAATTCGGGCTTAAGGAGATCGAAGTAAAAAATTTAATGCGAAAAAACCTTAGACCTGGAAGCTACACTGCGTGGCGTAAGAGAATTTTTCGTAAAGGAAAGTAGGACACAGTTTGAATATTGTGTGGTTCAAAAGAGATCTGAGGATGCTGGATCACGGGCCTCTATCAGATGCTTGCGCGAATGGAAAAATTCTACCTCTTTACATATTAGAGCCAGACCTTTGGAAACAACCTGATGTTTCGTACAGGCATTTTCTACATCTTCAACACTACCTTAGCCAACTTGACCATATGTTCAGTAAAAAAGGCTCTAAGTTAGTAATCAAAGTTGGAGAAGCACTTTCCGTATTAAAATCTTTGGCGAACCGACATAATATAAAAAAAATTTTCTCTCACTATGAAACATGGAATAAATTTTCAAAAGATCGCGATACAACTATCCGAAAGTGGACCGAAGAAAACTCTATAGACTGGAAAGAATATCAACAAAACGGAGTGGTAAGGAATTTAAATTCTCGTGACGGATGGTCAACCCTTTGGCATGATCACATGCGTAAAAAGATTTATGAAGTACCCGAAAAAATATTTTGTATATCTGAAGACTCTGATAACTTACTTTCGTTTCAAGACTTGCAACTGGAATTTGATGGTTTCAAACCAAATACTAACTTTGGAAAAGTTAAGCCAGGTATCGTTTTAAAAAGTTTTTTATCTGAGCGGGGTGAAAACTATCAGAGAGAGATGTCTGGACCTTTGTTATCTGCAGATTCTTGCTCTAGACTGTCTACACATATTGCTTTCGGGACTATTTCTATCCGTACAATTTTCCAGAGGACACAAGAACAAACCCGAGAAAGGATAGATCTAGTTGGGGATAAAATAAAAAACTGGCGAGCCTCTTACAATTCATTCCAGAAAAGACTTCGGTGGCATTGTCATTTTATCCAAAAATTGGAAGATTTAAGGAGCATAGAGTGGAAAAACATTCATCCCATTTATGATAAATTGGAAAGAGAAACTGTTTACTCTGAAAATTTTGAAAGATGGAAGCGAGGAGAAACAGGTTTTCCCTTTATTGATGCCTGTATGCGATCATTGATATCAACTGGATGGATAAACTTCCGTATGCGAGCAATGCTGGTTAGTTTCGCTAGTTATAATTTATGGATAGATTGGAGGCTAACATCTCTCTATCTAGCGCAGCTGTTCTCAGACTATGAACCTGGAATTCATTATTCTCAAGTACAGATGCAGTCTGGTACCACAGGTATTAATACAATAAGAATTTATAACCCAATCAAGCAAGGCTTGGAACATGATCCTCAAGGAAAATTTATCAAAAAATGGCTCCCAGAGTTAAGGCATATGCCTGTAGCAAATATCCATACGCCCTGGGAGACACCAGAATTATTAGGTAAATATTATAGCCCCATAGTGGATGAGAAACTATCGAGGGAAAGCGCTTCAACAAGAATTTATCAGCTCAAAAACTTAAAAACAGCAAGATCCCAATCGGAAGCTATTTGGAGGAAGATAGGTAGCAGAAAAACTTCTGAAAACGATTATCTCAAATCGAGAAAAAGGAAGTCAAAATTACAAAAAGAATTTGAGTTTTAATGTTTCCATTTTCTTGAGGTGTACTATCTGTAGTTTATGGATCTATCTGGTAACAAACCCATAGCTTTATTTTACGGTTTATTGTGCCATGGCATTTTTCTAGTGGCTGGCGCAGTGATGTTTATCACCATATTGACCGGTTTTCAATTTTCAGTTGGACCCTTCGAAGGCTTTGGTGCGGTGGCAATAAATCTTCTGTTATTAATTCAGTTTCCTATGGGTCACTCCTTCTTTCTATCTAACCGTGGCATGAAGGTATTAGAGATTTTTGCACCTAAAAGTTATGCGAAAACTCTTAGAACAACGGTCTACGCTACTATAGCTTCCATACAACTTATCCTTTTATTTACTTTCTGGAATTTTTCTGGAGTTTTTATTTGGCAAATGGAAACTCCAGCAAGCTTATCCATGATTATACTTAACTTACTTAGTTGGGCTTTATTATCTATTTCATCTATACAAGCAGGATATAAAGTGCAAACCGGTTCCTTAGGCTGGACATCTGTATATCAGGGGAAAACCCCCGTTTTCCCTGATATGCCTACTCGTGGTCTTTTTTCGATAATAAGGCAACCGATTTATCTTTCCTTCAGTCTGGTTCTCTGGACAAGCCCTCAGATGAGTTTGGATCTATTTATTGTTGCTTTATCCTATTCCCTTTATTGTTATTTTGGTCCTATGTTGAAAGAAAAAAGATTTCAAAAAATTTACGGTAAAAGTTTTTCTGAGTACCAACAAAAAGTCCCTTATTATCTCCCATTCATTTCTCGTGGTTCGGGACAATTTAAGCGAAATTAATATTTAATGAAAAAGTTGAAAAAGTTCCCAAGGACGATAAGATACTTACAGTAAAAGTTTATAATAAAGACTAAAAGAAAGAGAGAATTTTTTGCAAGATTTCAGTGATTTTTCGCCTGCACCCATCCCTGGCAACGAAAGCAGAAGACTTGAGGCAGTTCGTAAGACCGGGGTAATGGATGCTGCTAACGAAGAGCTCTTTTTGATTTATACAGAGTTAGCAAAAGAAATATCCAATATGCCTGTGAGCTACACTGGACTTATTGATGAGGAAAGGCAGTATATGCTTTGTAACGTTGGCTTATCAAAAGACCGACCTGATAGTGCTCCCAGAGAGAGAACATTTTGTCAATTTGCTTTAAATAGTACTGACCCAATAATAATTGAGGATTGTAGTAAAGATGAGAGATTAAAAAATCACCCAGCTGTAACTGGTGACCCATTTGTGAGATTTTACGGGGGGTTCCCATTAGTTACTCAGGCAGGGTTAATACTAGGAACTCTTTGTGTTGTTGACTATGAGTTAGGTAAAAAACTCGATGAAAATCAAACAAAACTTATTCAAAAGCTTGCAGCAAGACTTGCACATCAGCTTGAAACGCAGGGTGACCAAAGAGAAATTACAGCGTCTCGAGCAATTGATATGCTCCAAGTTGTGGTTAAACATAATCCGAATTTTACCATTAAAGACACCATAAATTTCTTATCAGTGATTGAAGGTAGACCAATAGACGAAACAGCAAAACAGGTTTTAATAGAAAATGAACTATTGGATGAAGAAGGGGTAATGACAAAGAAGGCGAGAGGCTTCCAAAGTGACTTAGACCTTGATCAGGGAATATTTAAGAGAATATCGATTTCCAAAGAACAAGCTCAAACCAATCTTGATAATATGCTCTCTGAATTGGAAGATATTTAGATGTTTGCAGTAATCTATCAGTTTAAGTTCCCTGGTGTTAGTGAAGCAAAAGTAGCAGCTGGATTCTGTTCAGAGTCCTTAGGTGGGAAAATAGCGGAGTATGATTTTCTTGGACTGAATATACTTATAAGTAAAGATGGTGATTTAAATATCCATGTGAAATTTGAGGATGCTAAAGCCTTGAAAAAGTTCGAAGATGACTCAGAAAAACTACTTGGTGATTTGAGGAATAGCTTCATTTTTAAGGAAAATAAGGTGTCTGGCGTTTTTGCCTTTACCTACGAAAAAGAGGCGGTTGCAACAGATATTAAAATTGAAGGTGCCTCTGTTGTAAGGAACTAGTAGCCAAATTTTTATCCGAAATGGTTGTTAGATTTAGATGAAAAGACCCTTAAATTGAAAAATTTCCAAAATGTGGTATAGATTAGACCTGTAAACAGTTTACCAGGTTAATTTTGTTTCTTTATGATATTCTAGGTGATTGAGGGAAGTAACTGAGATTAGTAGCACAAATAATGATCTTTATACTTGGGGCCTGGGCGGTCTTTGCAGGTATAGTCGCACTGTTGGGCTACTCTTTTTCTTTCCCTTTTGAATTTAGTCAATCCTTAGATGAAATTCCCTTTCATCGATGGCAGATCGTACGGGTTAGTGTTTTTCTTACCTTTGGTTACCTCGCTATACGACACTTTTTGTTTGGTAAGGAAAAGATGTTCCCAATTCAATTTCTTGATATATATTTAAAGTTCCTAGGAGGCTCGGGCCTTGTTATTTATTATCAGCAGGGAATAACTGAATATTGGGAGTATGCGGCTCTAGGTTTCTTTCTAGTAGCAGCCTTACTCTCTCATTTTTTATCAAGACCTGAATATAAAAAGATTTTTTTCAAAAGATAAAAATTCCATTGAAGATTAGTTGAAAAATAATACTATTTGAGTCCGGATGATTACCAAGAGATGTTGTTAGTCGGAAAATTGAGCTAACAGAATGAAACCGAATAGGTAAGGTTGATCGTTTCTTTAAGTTCAAAAGGTAAAAAAGAAAGGTTAAAAATGGCTAGTGTAAACAGAAGACTAACATCTATTTTGGCAACCGATTGTGTTGGTTTTAGTAGTCTAATGGAAAAAGATGAAGAGAAAACACTAGAAAATTTAAAAGCCTGCCGCTCCATAATAGATCCATATATTGAAGAATTTGGTGGAAAAATATTTTATACCGCTGGGGATTCTGTAATTGCTGAATTTGCGAGTCCTGTATCTTGTGTCAATGCTGCGATTAACTTTCAAAAAGCTATTGATGAAAGAAATAAAGTCACCGAAGAAAGTTCAATCATGACATGGAGAGTGGGAGTGCATATGGATGATGTTATCGTTGAAAAGGACAACATATATGGTAGTGGTGTTAATATAGCTGCTCGATTGGAGGCTGCGTGCACTCCGGGCCAAATACTAATTTCTTCAACGGTGAAGGATCAGGTTGACAATAAAATAGAATTCTCAGTTGAAGATGCAGGAACCAAGGCACTAAAAAATATTTCCGATAGCTATCAAACTTACGGTATTTCTCCTACAGGTGGAAAAGTAGAGAAAACAGATGGTAAGAGCTATGCAAAAAAAGAGTCTGAGAAAAATTACAAGCCAAAGCTCGCAGTCATGCCGTTCTCGAATGCTAGTAATGATGAAGATAGTGGGTATCTAGTGGATGGAATTGTAGAAGACTTGATAACAGAATTTTCAATGATAAGAGAATTAGAACTAGTTTCTCGACAATCATGTTTCGACTTTAGAGATAACGATATGGATCTTAAAGCATTCTGTGAAAAGTTTGGGGTTGATTATGTTGTTGTCGGAAGTATTCGTTCGTCAGGTAAAAGGGTAAGAATCTCTGTAGAATTGTCCGACGCTAAAGATGATAGTCAGATTTGGAGCCAAAAGTTTGATAAAATCATCGAAGATATCTTTGATGTACAAGATGAGATCGTCAGACAAATTTCAGGAAAACTTCTGGGAGAGATTGAATTATCGAGCTTAGAAAGAGCTCAAAGAAAACCCACTGAAAATTTGTCTTCTTACGAATTACTTTTGAAGGGGAAAGTTTTACATCACAAAATACAAAAGGATGCGTTACAAAACGCCTTAACCACGTTCGACGACGCTATAAAAGCTGACGAAACTAACGGGCAAGCGTATGCTTGGAAAGCCTGTGCTCTTGGCCAGGGTATGAGTAGAGGTTTTATTGAAGGTGATATGGCTGAGATATGGAGCGAAGCAGAAGGATGCCTTAAAAAGGCTCACGAACTCAATGACAACGATTTTGAGGTTCACAGATTGATGGCCGAAGTTAATTTATCTGGTAGAAATTTTAGAGTAGCAGAAAGGCACGCCTCCAAGGCATATAAAATGGTTCCCAATGACCCGCGTGTTTTATCAGTTTATGGGGAGGTTTCACTACGATTAGGAAAAATTGATCAAGGCTTAGATGCATTGAAACTAGCTTTAGAGATTGATCCAATCGCACAAGGTAAAACAAATTCTGACTCCAGAACATCTCCAGTCTTATTCGGAGAGTATTTGGCCAGAAATAAAGATAATTGTCTCGAGTTAGTAGAAAAATTAGAAGATATTGACCCTAAATCATGGCTTTTAACAGCAAAGCTCTGTAGTGATGAGGAACACGATATAACAGAAGAAGATTGGTATAAACGTGGAAAAGAAGAGTTTAAGGATAAAGATTGGGCAACCGAAGTTGATAGCTTTAGGCTTAATAATGATGGAGCAAAAGAGTCGCTAATAGAATTTGCTGAAAGCCTTTCCTAAAGATTGCTACAAATTAAAGCAAAAACTATTCATTTAGCTACTCTATAGTTAAAAAGCTGTTTTTAAATACAATTTCCTGTTCTTTCATATGTTGCTCAGCAAAGCACATATGGTCATAGATAATACTCCGCGATGTCAGATATTTGTCCAATTGCTATGCTATTTGTAAGGTGTTTAAACGGGGTAAGCCATAACCCCAAGGAATTAGCATCGGAAAAAGATATGCAACTCGCAGTGAAATTGCTATCTGATTTTCTTCTAAGTTTGAAAAAGAAAAAAATTTTACAGGCTTAAAATCCGTTCGGCTAATTTGATGCCGCTTGAAGCGGCATCTAGAATTGTACTACCTGAACACCAATCGCCACAAATACCAACATTTTCCTCGTTATAAAATAAATAAGATTTTCCTAAAGCTCGTTCGGTGAACCCATAAAGCCATCTATGCCCAGCTTCGTAAGTTGGTTTTGGTAATGAAAAGGGGATGGCAACTGAAAGTTCTGCAAGTAATATCTCTTTAATTTTATTTTTATCGTTGTTAACTACTTTCTTGGCAAAAGGTTCTTTTGTGTGAACGGTTAAGCAGAATAACTGCTGCTTACATTTGAACCGATTATTTTCTACCTGAATATCAACTTTTTCATTCGAGAAATGTTTATCTTTTATAGGTTCTGGATTTATATCAAAGGAAAAAAGAGCAGTTGCAGAGCTCCTCATTTGGACGCCCTCTAATAAAATGTCAAACTTATTAATTTGTTTATTAATTAGAGTTTTAGCTTGATTTGGAGGTATTGAAAGGATCAATAGATCATAAGGTGTATTTTCATGAACGCCACCCCTACACTGCACACCAATTGTCTTATTTTGTAAATTTAACGAGATAGCCTCACAGCTCTCCCGTATATTTAAATTTGTCCCAAAATAATTTACAAAGTCGGCAACTGAATTTATGGGCTCAAATAGATTTCCTTTACGCTGGATTATTTTTTCTTTCTCTGCTCTTTTGAATATTTCTAATCCAAATTCTGGCAATTCTTTATGGCTATAAAAGTCAGGTAAGGAACTTGCACCATGATGGAATACAGCTCCATCAGTTCGTCGTGTACTCAACCTTCCACCTTTATTCCTGCCTTTATCAAGTATAAGAACTGAATGACCAGCTTCGGCTAATCTTTTGCCACATAATAATCCAGAGACGCCAGCACCAATTATTACAATTTTCTTCTCAGTCATATATAGATCACAATTACGTTTCAGATTTTTTTTTGTTAGATTTATCCAAAATAAGAGATAAATTATTCAATTTTGATAGATAGGCAACAAGGGAGTGCCCTTTTTTTTCTGAAGATTCTTTATGCATAAAAAAGCAATTTATACATAGGGTTAATTTTCTTTTTTTTCCGATATCTATTCTGGTTATTGGAATTGTTTCATCATAATCAGGATGAGGGTTTTCTGTTGCCTTACAAAAATCACACTTTGCTTCAGGTTGGTTATAAATAAAGTTTTGCAATTTTAGCTCTTCTCTAAGCATCTGAAGTCAGCCGGAGGTCTATTCCCTCCAAAATCAATATGACAGATATTTTTCTCATGACGTTGGCACCACACTTGAATGCCAATTTGAGTAAATCCGACATCTACCTTTACATAATCTCTAAGAGCAATGTCTGGGGGATCTAAATTTTTATATTCTTCGAAACAGGTTTCGCAGACGATGGGCTCTTTTATATTATATAATAGATTTTCGTGATTATCGTTCAAAACATCTCCTTATCAATTAAAATAAGTTTCAATAATAATTTTCAAATCAATACATAACCTTAGTTTTAAAAAACTTAAAAATTAATATTTGAAAATTATTATTCTTTGTGTGCTCTCTCTCTAAGAGGAGCCTTTGTAATTTTACCATTTACATTCCGTGGAAGAGGTTCTTTGGTAATTGTAATTTTATCGGGAACCTTGTAATCGGCAACTTTTTCCAACAGTTGAAGCCGAATTTCATTTGGCTCGATCGAGGCTGATGAAGGAAAAATAAAAGCATGTGATCTTTCGCCAAGTATAGGGCAAGGGTATGGAACCAAAGCGGCCTCTTGGACTTCATCCATCAACATCATTAGGTTTTCTATTTCGGCGCTAAAAATTTTATATCCTCCACGATTTATCATGTCTTTCTTTCTATCATGAATGCGTATAAAGCCATTTTCATCTTGACTGGCGATATCACCAGACTTCCAGTAACCATCTTCAAAAGAGCCCTTAGTGGCCTTTTCGTTTTTCCAATATCCTGGTACAACCATAGGACCTTTAATCCAAAGCTCTCCAGTCTCACCTTGATTTATCTCTTTGTTATTTTCATCAACAATCTTAATTTTTCCGCAAGGTACTACAAGACCTACGCTATCACCTGGGTCATTACAATTAATTGGAATGATAGTAGTAGGGGACGTGGTTTCAGTTGCACCATAAGCATTATTTAAACTTAGAAACGGCAACTTTGAAGCTAATTCCTTCCTAACAGCATCAGGCATTGGAGCTCCTCCAAACGCACCTATTCTCCATGATTGTAGATCTTCAGCAATTAATGCATTACGATGAAGCAGTAGTGCATACATTGCTGGAACGAGTATCGAATATGTTAATCCATACTTTTTTGCAAGAATTGCAAACTCTTTTACTTCAAAATGCTCCATTATGACAATTTTCCCCGCACATCCTATTAAGGTCAGAATTTGAGCTACTAGTCCGGTAACATGGCTTGCGGGTACAGCAAGAATAGTGCATTCACCATCTTTAAGTGCCAGCTCCATTTGGAAATGAAGGAAAGAATGAACAAGCCCAAGATGGGTGAGTATAGCGCCCTTTGGACGACCGGTAGTACCAGAGGTATATAATAGTATGGCTGGGTCTTCCTCATCGATCTTTTTCAAAGTGATTTTTTCCTCAACGCCTTTTTCAAGTAATTCAGTAAATTTTAGACAATAAGTTTGAGTTTCAGTTTGCGTAGTTATAAAAAGAATTGAATTACCATCTTTGCTAAGAGGTTGTTCTTTCTCGGTTTCTTTATCAAATATAACTGCGTGTACCCCTGCATCATCATAAAGAGAAATAAGCTCCTCTTTTTTGTGTCTGTGGCCAACGGGCATAGCAATTAGACCGGTTTTGAATGAAGCAAAAAGCGCTACTACAAACTCAATGCTATTTGCAAGATTGATAACAAGGATATTTTTCTCTTTAAGCCCAGATCTCAACAATCCCCAAGCGAAGCTATCGGACAACTCATCGATTTTTTTATAGCTTACAGTTTTATCTTTGAAAATTAGAGCCGTTCGGTTTGGATATATGTCAACGACGTTTTTAAAAATTTCAAGAAAGTCATTTGGTCTATCAACGAAACATAAAAGTTCTCGGCCATCATAGTGGTTCTCAATTTTTTTTTTAAAATCTGTTAAGTCTTTTTTTGTCATTAGTGCCTTCCAAAGAGCTATAAGTTTTATTAAACTTATATTTTTTATCATTTTAAAGCTTTATCTAGATGGAAATCAATTGAGTACACAGGGCAATATTAATTTAGAGAAAGATCTCTATTTAAGAAAAAAGGCAGAGAAATATATACCAGGTGGAATGTGGGGCCATATGAGTGTCAAAAAACTCCCCTCTGGTTATCCCCAATTTTTTTCAAAAGCCAAGGATGCAAGAATTTGGGATTTAGACGGGAATTGTTACTTAGACTTTATGTGTGGTTATGGACCCAACATACTTGGTTATAACAATGTTGAGGTTGATCAGGCCGTTAATGAACAACGTAGAAAATTAGACCTAGGAAATGGGCCATCCGCACTGGTTGTGGATTTGGCAGAAAAAATAATAACGCTTGTTGATAGCGCAGATTGGGCTTTGTTCGCAAAAAATGGTACCGATGCCACAACCACGTGTTTAACTATATCAAGAGCAGCAACGGGTAAAAAAAAGATATTGGTAGCAACAGGGTCTTATCATGGGTCAGCACCATGGTGTACTCCAGTGGCAACTGGTGTAGTAGAGGAAGATACCTCCAACTTAATATTTTTCGAGTATAATGATCTTTCCAGTCTCGAGGCAGCTGCAGAAAAAGCTGGTACTAATCTAGCAGGAATAATATTGACTGCATTTCGCCATGATGTCAGACGAGATCAAGAATTACCAAAGAAGATTTTCTTAAAAAAAGCCAGAGATATTTGTGACAGCAAAAACGCTTTTCTGATTTTAGATGATGTACGAGCTGGCTTTAGATTGAATAGAAATGGAAGTTGGTTTGATTATGGGATCAAACCTGATCTTACTGCTTTTTCAAAAGCGATTGGAAATGGATATCCAATTTCAGCAGTAGTGGGCGTAGAGAAATTAAGAAAGGCAGCTAGTGAAATTTATGTAACTGGATCTTTTTGGTGCAATGCCACCTCGATGGCAGCGAGCCTAAAGACTTTGTCAATAATGGAAGAGAAAGATGTAGTCGCTCACATATCAGGTTTGGGAAATACACTCAGATCAGGTATAGATCAGATTGCGAGTAATTATGGAGTTGATATATCTCAGTCTGGGCCATCTCAAATGCCTATGGTATTGTTTAAAGATGACAAGGATTTTTCAAAGGGCTCAAAATTTGTCCAATACCTTTTGAATAAGGGAGTTTATTTTCATCCATGGCATAATATGTTTCTGTCATTTGCTCATACCGCTGAAGATTTGGATTTTGCACTTGACGCGGTTGAGTATGCTATGAAGAAAATATCCACAGATTTTTAATATTATTCATCCAGTCATGTTTTATTTAAAATATTCACCTCTAATTGTATGGGGCTTCGTTTTACTGGTATTAGCCCTGATACCAATCTTGGCGTCGAGAGATTGGCATTTGATAGTTATAAGCCAAGTTGGTATAACGATAATTTTTTCAATGAGTTTTAATCAACTTCTCGGACAAACTGGCCTATTGAGTTTAGGTCATTCAATTTTTATGGGAGCAGGAAGCTATTTTTCAGGGCTTATATTATTGAAAATTAATAATGGTGACATATATATTTCGCTCTCTATTTTGCCATTAATAGGTGGTATAGCAGGTTTTATATTTGCTGGAATAATTGGTTATTTTACTGTCCAACGATCTGGAATGATTTTCGCAATATTAACCTTAGCTATACTTGAATTTGTTAACTCTTTTAGTATCTCATTCCCAAGCATTTTAGGGGGTATGGCTGTTGATAGGACGCTCAATACTAGTTTTTTCAATATTGATTATGGTAGCAAGCGGTCAGTATGCTTTATTGTAATGGCTTGGTTATTCATAACTTTATATATTTGCTACTATTTCCTGAAAACACCTCTGGGAAAGATGTGTAATGCTGTCAGAGAAAACTCTTTTAGGACCGAATATATAGGTTATTCAAGCTATATGATCAGATATCTTTCATTTTGCTTTTCTGGGTTCATAGCTGGCATAGCTGGAACTTTATTTGTAATTAATTATGAATTAGTTTCGCCGGAGGTATTTAGTCTTAGAGAGTCGTTCAACATCTTGTGCGCGACTTTTATAGGGGGTACAGGTTTCTTTCTTGGACCAATTATCGGTGCTACTTTTTTTTCTTTGTCCGGTATGGCTTTGACCAGAAGTACAGAAATTTGGTCATTATATCAAGGGATCTTACTTATGATTTTTGTTCTTTATTTTCCAAGAGGTTTAGCAGGCTTTTTTATCGATCAAAATTATTTAATTAAATCGAAAAGTTGTTTGACCTTGATTCATCATTACTTCAAAATAATAGTGCCTATTATAATCACAACAATTTCAATTGCATGGTTAACTGAGTGTTTAAATATTATTTTAAACCATCAAGAGAGAGCAGAGTTTATATTTCTATGGACTGTATTTTCGATATCAAATCCATTCAATTGGGGTGCAGCTATTCTATTAACAGCTCTCGGTATATATTTATTAGTAACCACCCTAAACAGTACAAAAGGTGATTCAGTATAGTGGGTTTTAATTTCCCTGAAATGGTTTCCTTTTTAGCCACTCAACTGTTTCACGCATTACTGTGGGAAAATCTCTGATCTTAATTCCAAGGCTGTCCCTTCGTTTAAAATCAAATTGTGTGGCTGCTACAGGGTCTTCTGAAATAGGTTCAGGTATTTGCATTTCTGGTATTAACTTCTGGCACTCCTTGTAAATATCATTCCAATGAAAACTTTCCAAGACTCCAAAGTATCGACCAGAAGCAGAAGGATCTTCGTATGCTGCCAAAAATAGCCTGGCTAAGTCTTGGAGGTGTATTAATGAAGCGGAGTCATTTGGCACTTTTTGATGTCTGGGAGCTCCCCCTTCTAAGACGCTTTTAATCCATAAAAATGGATTGTGTTTTAAATGTTCCGGTAATACGGCGGGTCCATACAAACCAGTAGGTAGAAACACGGATAGGCGCATATTTTTTTCAGCACAAAATTTAAATGCGGCTTTTTCCATGTACGTTTTAGCGGCTGACGTATACTTTTTTGAATTGCATTGCTCTTTTTCATCAGACCAATGGTCCTGCTCATTTTTTACCGAAACTGCGGGAATAGGGTTTGTGCTAGAAGTAGAGGAACAAATTAGAATATTCATCACGTTATTTCTTTTTGCTGTCTTAAGAATATTAAGGCAACCATCCACCGTTGGTTTGATGATTTCATTATAGCCTCTTTCATCATCAAGCTCCTTCGCGGGTGTTCCGTCAAAGCCTTTATATGTTGGTATAAGACAACAAACAAAAGCTGCATCGGAATTTGCGAGAGGATTATCTAACGAAGAAATATCTGCCATGTCTGCCGAAAAAAAGTTGGCATTATTTCCAGAGGGAAGGCTTTTTAATCTGGTAATTCTATCTTTATTCTCAACATCTCTGAGTGTGCCATTAACATAATAGCCTTTATCTAGTGCTTCTCTTAAAATGCTCGAACCAACTAAACCGCTTGCCCCAAAGATGGTTAATAACTTTTTCTCCATCAATTCACCCATTAAAATTAAATTGTATTATTCCTTAGTCTCTATGGTAAATCTAAAAACCAATTTAGTCCTTAAGAAAAATTTTAGTGACACCAATTCCCGTTGCTTGATAAGCATCATATATTTCATCAGCTCCTGAAATTTTAAGAGTCTCAGGATTGCCTTGAGATCGTGTGGGCACAATTATTTTTCCTTTGAAACCGTAGCGTCTTGCTTGCTGTGTAGACCAATTTTGAGCATGAAATTCTGGTAGAGCTAAGATAATCGCTTTTAATTTTCCAAATCGAAGCTTTGACCAAAACCCTGGATCCTCGGCATCCGCAAAAGTTACCCTTTTGCCAAATTTTAATTGTTCCTTAACAAGATTAGTATCAGCGTCAAATCCTACTACTTTTACGTTGTTAGCTGACAAATTATCAAAAATCGCGCTACCTACTCTTCCCATGCCTAACACCATAACATCAGCCCCGCCACATGTATGCGGTTGCTCGTCTGGATGGTGTTGACGCCTTTCAAAGGTGACTAAATACTTCTCAATTAGGACAAAAATCTCATGCACTGAGTTATTCAAGATAGCACCTATAGCAAAGCTAAAGCATATAGTGCAGGTTAGAATGGAAAATGTGTCTGAGTTTAATAGCCCATTTTGTTCCCAAGACGATATAAGTATCAATGAGAACTCTGAGTAAGTTGCTAACGAAATAACTATTAAAAAAGCGGTGTAGGCTCTTAGTTTAAACGCTAATAGAAGGCCAAATAAGACGATCGATTTAATAAAAATAAGGATCGTTATCAAAAATGCACTTTGAATAATTTGTAAATTTAGATCTAAGCTCATCCCGAGCGAGAAGAAAAATGCTACTAATAAGATCTCTCTTATTGTCCATATTCTTTCTCCCAGTTGTTTTGCAGACTTATAGTTTGCCATTAACATACCTAGAGTGAGGGCACCTATTTCTCCTGATAATCCAGCGTATTTGAATAGTGCCGAACCCAACAACAAAGCCAGTAAGATTGTCGCAATCAGCTCCAATTCTTCACTCGGATTAAATTTCTCTAATAATATTTTTAATATTGGAATTAATAAGGGTAGGGCAAGAAGGTAAATAGTTGAGGGTGTCCATGATGTGTCATTTGTAAATAGTAGTATTATAAGAGCTAAAATATCTTGAAATATGAGCAAAGATATCGCTAGCCTGCCATGAAAAGTTGTTAGCTCATTTCGATTTTCGAGAGCCTTTGACGCTATAATTGTACTGGAGAAAGTGAAAGCTAAACAGATGAGCACTTTGATTTCTAAGCTCACACCAAGATTAAGAAGAAACAAAAAAATTAAAAAAACGGCAGAAGAGTGCATCAAGAATACCAAAAAGAGTGAGGTATTTAATAGTGATGAGGGTTTGATTTTCAAACCTATAGAAAATAAAAGAAGTTCAACGCCAATTTCAGATGGTATGTCTAATAGTGATTGTCCGCTTCCATCATAAAGTGAGAATACATAGCCCGACGCAATAAATCCTACGATAGTAGGGATAAATACTAATCGACATAAATAGCCAGCGAAGAGTGCCCCCGCCATCCATAACAATATCGTTTCCAATTTTTATTCCTCGATTAATTATTTAAGAGTAGTTTTAAAAGATATTCAGTCAAATAGGTTCCCTGATAGTATTTTTGAAAATTTCCTTTTCACAATGATTTTTCGTTTTTATCGCTCTTCTGTTTTAGGATACCAGAGGCCAAGAATACACCAATGGCTACCAGAAATATTCCAACCATCTTAATTGTGGGCACGGACTCATTTAAAAACATAATTCCTCCGAGCATGGCAAGTATTGGTGTCAATGCTCCGAAGGCACCCATCTCCGATGCTCCTATAAGTCGAACGCCATAGTTGAAAAGAATAGTGGCTAAGATACCTATAATTAAACTCTGAATGACTATGGTAATCCCTATATCGATAGCAGAGACATCGCTGAAGTTAACTTTTCCTGTGAGGAGTAAAATGGGTGTAATGAATAATGTGCCCCAAAACAAACCTATTAAAAGGCCATGAAGAGGAGTAAGTCCACTTTGGCGAAAAATAACTGAATAGATAGCAAATAATCCTGACCCAATTAAAAAAAGAATATGGCCCTTCCAAACCCCATCATCAGAATTAAATAAAATTTGCCATAAACCAACCATTAGTGCCCCCACCAGTATGATCAATAATCCAGTTCGACGTACATTGTCTAACTTTTCTCCTAATATCAAAAATGCTGCTAAGGCGGTCCAAAAAGGTAGCATGCCAGGAGCAAGCACCCCACCGTCAGATGCTGGGGCAAAGGATAGTCCACTTGATACAATGTATGGGAAAATAGCGCTGGCACCAATCATCAGCATTCCAGCTTTTAACCAGGACAGTCCTCTTGGGATCAAATCATATTTGATCATAAAAGGTGCCATAATTAAGGTACTCGGTACTAGTCTTAAAAATAAAACCTCCTCAACTGTAAAGGTAGTGCTTACGGAAAATCTAGTAGCTACTATGAAGACAGCCCAGATAGAAACTGTCAATAGAGCAACAATAACTCCCAAATATCGGTGATTTAAACTAAGCATGAGTTATTTCTATATATATTCAGCTATCTTTCTAGGTTTATTTTTAAATTAGTTTTACTCGAATGGTTTTAGATTCCATACTCTAATGAGTTTTAAAAAAAAAGGGTGTTAAATGAATGTGGATGGAAGATGTCTATGTGGTCAAATTAAGTTTGAAGCAGATATTGACCCCAAGACTACAACAATTTGTCACTGTATTGATTGTCAAATAAATTCCGGCACTGCATTTGGTTATGTCGTTGGTGCTGTTAACGATAGCTTTAAACTTTTAAGGGGAGAATTGAGCTTTTATATTAAGTTAGCTGATAGTGGTGCAAAACGTGAGTTAGCATTTTGTGGCAAGTGCGGAACTAGGATTTATGCTCGACCGGTAGAGGGAAAATCTGGATTTTTTGGGTTAAGGGTAGGGACAATTAGACAAAGAAGGCATCTCCAACCCAAGCGACAGGCTTGGAAAAAGTCTTGCCTGGATTGGGTAGAATTTATCGAAACGGACCAAACATTTGAAACACAGCCTAGATAAATTAGAGAGAATATGGCTAAGAAAACTGGGGTTATAGAATGAAAAAAGGTTATATTATTGGACAGATAACAATTACGGATCCAAAAAAATATCAACGATACGCTTCTGAAACAGAAAAAATTATTAAAAAGTTTGGAGGTAGGTATCTAATTAGGGGTGGTAATCAATTTATTGCTGAGGGGAAACCTCGAGGAAATCGTGATGTGGTAGTTGAATTCGATACCTTAGAAAAAGCAAAAGAATTCTATGAGTCAGAAGAGTACGCAAAAATAATCGATATTCGCAAAGAAAACTCAACAGGTTATATCCTTCTGGTAGAGGGATATTAATTTCTAACATATTGCCAAATTTTTATAAATAGTCCATTAATTGGACTGTTTGCACTTCACAACCTCGCTATGAACACTTCGTCAAAAAAAGGAATAATAACTCTCATTATAGCGACCTTCTTTCTCGCTTTGATGGATGGTATGTCACGGTATATGGCCGAACTTTATGATGTATTAAATATAAATATGTTCCGATTTTGGGTAATTGGAAGTTTTGTGATTATAGTAAGCTTAAGAGGGCGTGGTGTTTTACGGTCGATTTTAAATACAAAGCAACCGGTTGCTCAGATTTCTAGAGGCCTTTTATTTATTTCATCTCTATTACTGGCCATCTACTCATATACTCAAGTTGGATTAGTCTTAACTCACGCATTAATGGCGGTTTTCCCTCTTCTTACAGTGCTCTTGTCAGGGGTGTTTTTGGAAGAAAAAATTACAAGAATAAAAATAGTTGCCGTGGGAGTGGGGTTTCTCGGTGTAATTATTATTATTAATCCAATTAATATTCAATTCTCTCTTGTATCTATTTTGCCTTTGATCTCTGCGGTGACGTTCTCAATTTATGCAGTTCTTACAAGAAAAGTAGCGTCTACAGACAATACTGAAACCAGTTTTTTTTGGGTGTCTTTGGTTTCAGCGATAGCTATTACAATTCCTAGCCCTCTATTCTACAAGCCGATACAATTCTCTGATATATACTTCCTATTTTTGTTATGTATTTTTAGCTTGGCAGGACACTTTTTACTTACTAATGCATATCGCTATACAGAGGCGAGTGTTTTGCAACCATTTTCATATTTTCATCTTTTCTTTGCATCTTTAGTAGGGATTATATTCTTCAAGGACCCTTTAACGATTTCAACCGTTGCTGGTGGCAGTTTAATTGTTTTTGGTGGAATTTTGATTTCAAGAAAAAGTTGAAAGTGATTTAAAGGTTTCTGCAAATGACATTTTTTTTATTAGAGTTAGTTAAGTTCACTTCTTTTTGGACACTTGCATTCATCCTTGGAAATTGGGTTCACAACTATAGAATTAAAGTTAATTACACTCGAAAGATTCATCATTTTGCCCTTCTTTTTTTTCCAATTTTTTTAGCCAGGCATTTTCCTCACCAACCAAGTGAACTGATAGGTCTAGTAGGAGCCTTTGGATTTGTCTGGACTCTGTTACCATTTTATTTCAGAAAAAATAACGTGTTTTTAGAAAGATGTTATCTCAGTTTCGATAGACCCGAGGATAGACCTTATACGTTACTATGGTTATACACTCAATTTTTTGCAAGCATTGTAATTGTGATTTCTGTGGCCATTTCAGCGGAAATATATTTTGGAATTTTTTGGGCAGATATTGGATTGCTTGTGGTTTGCTTAGCAATGATTGGAGATGGATTAGCAGAACCAATTGGGGTAAGGTTTGGGAGAATAAAATATAAGACATATGCTTTATTCACTAAAAAGCGCTTTTTTAGAACCGTAGAGGGAAGTCTTACAGTTTTTATCTCTACGATGGTTGTATTAGTTTGGTTTGGAGACTTATTTACTGAAAAGCAATTTTTCTATGCAATTGCCTTTTTGCCTTTAACTTTAACTATTACGGAAGCCGTTTCACCACATACATGGGATGGTCCTTTATTATCGGGTGTTAGTGGAATTTTGGTGTGCTTTATATTGATCTGTTTTTAGCAATTTGCATTTAAGCAAAATCAGAAAAATTTCGAGGTATAAATTATTTTAACTTTGGTTATGATCATTATTAGCAAAGACATACAATTCTATGTAATGTTTTATGTCAATAGTAATGCCTTAAGGAAATAAATTTTAAAATGGGCACGTGGGACTATATAGATACAGAACTACCATTCAACGCAACAGATCGTTCTTCGCATATGAAAGATATGGGAAGCAAAGGTTGGGAGTTAGTTTCCGTTTCTTCGAATCCTGTTAGTGGGTGTCATATATTTTTTTGGAAACGCCCTCTATTACAAGATATTAATAGTACAGAAGATCAATTGAATTCTGTCATAAAAAAATCAGAGGATCTGCATGTTACATTAGAAGTTGAAAAGCGTCAGCATGATACCCCTATAGCCCCCGCTACTAGTAGGTCTAATCAAGCGATTTCTGAATATGATTATAAAAAATTTCCCGAACCACAAGTGGTTATGGTTGTGAAGTATAGACCAAAGGAAGGATGCTTTGATCAGTTTAGAAATGAACTCTACACAAGAGACTACCCAAATGTCATAGAGCGTCATATGGGTTTCAACGAACAAAACGAATTTGTATGTGTGAGTTTAATGGAGAGCATTGATGCCGCACTCGATTTAGAAGGTGTCGGTACAAGTTGGTTAGACTCCGTAGACCATCTTTTAATCAAATACCCTAATGGCAGTCGCACTGAATCATTTTCTGGGCCTGTATGGGGTTGGTACCCTCAATATAAAAATTTAAATAAGTTTAGTAATGAGGAAAAAGCGTTCACAGTCTTAGTTGTAAAAATGAAAGATAGCTCGATTGAGCAAGTGAAAGATTTAATTCTTCAACCTTCAAAGTCAGCAAGCAACCTTTTTACCGTTATTGCTCAATACAAAGATACCGATGACACCTATATTTATATAGGATTAGATACTTTAGAAAATAAGCTAGATGCTAACAGATACTATTCGAGTGGTTGTAGCAAACCTCTTACGCCTTTAGTTGTTCCAGAAAGGTCCAGAGAATTTTTTAGTGACGCTCAAGATTTTGTTTGGGTTAATTCTAAGTATTTTTAACTCCGTAAACCTTTGCCATCACACACTCAACCCAAATTAGTCAATCTACAGAACTTATAAGGATCTCAGGTAACTTTTCCGATTGTATTCCTTAATTTATTATGAAGCATTTTTTTATTTCTTTTTTTTAATTTTGTATACCTACTGTTACGCACGTGTCGCTAACCCCTGAAAATTCAAATAATGGTTATACAACGGGTATATGTTTTTAATATGAGGCGGGCTTTGTTTGATGATCGAACGCAAAGTAATGCCTCGACATATTGGATGATCGGAGTTCTACAATCGGTATTTAGAAACCCTGAGAAATATATTACTGATTTACGTCAAAAATTATAGTAATATTATACCAGAATCTTGGAGCTTTGCAAATGACAACATGGGAACATGAAGTAATCGGTATTATAGTTGACGATTTCACTGTCCGTGCTTACGACTACCCTAATGTTCATATTTATGACTATGCAGATCTAACATATAATACTTACATAGACAACTATCTACTTAACACAAACATTTATTCACCTACCTATGGACAAAAAATTGATTTTGGAGATGTCGATGACTTTTCTAGTGCAGTTGCAGAGAACGGTTTTTATAACGTTGATAGTTATTTTACTAATAACACGGTTGACTTTTATACAACTTACAACTTTGTAGATAATGACCCATTTTCAAATTACTACGGTTGGGCGAGTTATACAGACGTACTTATAACTTCTTCCCTTCAAGCACATAATCCGAAAGTTTCAAGCGAACCTGGTCACGGTGATTGGGTTCTTGAGTCCTATTCACAAAATCTCGAATACCCAGACAAAACGAACATTATAGCTATTGATATGGACTTTACTGATGGTCATGATATGGCATATCTCTTTTCGTCTACTGCAACTTCTCCTTTTGATGGAAGTGATGTTACGTTTTTTAAAGCGCTGTACCAAAACTCCTATATAAACGATATATGGGAAGATGAAACTTACTACTCACTAATGGGATTAAATGCCTCTTGGGGAGCCCCAGTTTCGGATCTTTTCGCAGAAGTAATTACTGAGGTTTTGCAAGACGACTCTCTTATTGTTCAAGCAGCACCCAACGTTAGCCAATATGGCTTAAATTGGGGTGAACTCTGGCCAAATGTTATAAATGTCGGGGCTTGGAATACTGATATCGACGGCTACTCATTGGTAGGAAATTATGAAACCTTAGCCAGTGTGGACATCTATGCCGATGGATATGTTTCTCGGTCGGATTGGGGAGATAATTTTGGGACATCCTTTGCTGCCCCTAGAGTATTTGCGGAAGCATCTAACGTTGTTCTTGACCTGTCACAAATTTCGTCAATGGATATCCAAAGCGTTGAGGATTTACCAGAAAATGTTGATTTAACTGAGGAGCAATTCACAGAAATAATTGATTCGTTTTTGGCATATGTTTCAAGTCCCACAGAAGTACTTTTGGAAGGCGTCGATCAATATTTTGGACCTATAAACGTTTTAGCTGACACGGTTGAAGACAATGGATATTTACCTCTTTCAATACCTTACTCAAAGGATGATTTCGCTCCTCCAGCTGGAAATTATGAATTAGTTGTAGTAAATGATGCAAGAGCATTTTCCAGTCCGGATAATACTGCTAACCAACAGCCTACTATTGTAAGTTCTGATACTGGTGTTATTGAGGAGGGTACTTCTACTGATACTGTCATTTATGACGTAGAAGCCAATGATCCCGATAATGTTTCACTCACCTACTCCATCTCAGGAACGGATGCAGACTACGTAACCATTGACAGTGATGATGGTGAAGTCAGGTTATTAAATCCTGCTGATTATGAAGCCAAGGACAGTTATACCTTCGATGTAACAGCTTCAGATGGTGAGTTATCTGATACCAGGGTTGTCACTGTGAATGTCACTGATATAAATGAAGTTGCTAACATCACTAGCTCAGATACAGGGTCGGTTGAAGAGAATGCTGATATTACAACTGTTATCTATGATGCTGAAGCCACAGATCCAGATGGTGATACCCTCACCTATTCAGTTTCAGGAGTTGATCAAGTTTATGTAACCATCGATACTGATGATGGTGAAGTCAGGTTATTAAACCCTGCTGATTATGAAGCCAAGGACAGTTATACCTTCGATGTAACAGCTTCAGATGGTGAGTTATCTGATACCAGGGTTGTCACTGTGAATGTCACTGATATAAATGAAGTTGCTAACATCACTAGCTCAGATACAGGGTCGGTTGAAGAGAATGCTGATATTACAACTGTTATCTATGATGCTGAAGCCACAGATCCAGATGGTGATACCCTCACCTATTCAGTTTCAGGAGTTGATCAAGTTTATGTAACCATCGATACTGATGATGGTGAAGTCAGGTTATTAAATCCTGCTGATTATGAAGTCAAGGACAGTTATACCTTCGATGTAACAGCTTCAGATGGTGAGTTATCTGATACCAGGGCTGTTACTGTAAATGTGACGGATGTAAATGAAGTCTCAACTATTACTAGTT
>CACAFI010000020.1 GCA_902531755.1 uncultured Alphaproteobacteria bacterium | reverse complement strand
TCTGGGAATTCATTGCCTGAGAACATTTCGGTTGGGTTCGAACTTTTAATATCATCTATTCTTGGAAGTAGATTATCCCCTTCGATTACTGCTACTCTAAGAGATAATCCCTGCTCCTCAATTTTTTCTCTTAGAATGATAGCACAAGCCGATGGATTCACACCTCCAGCGTTGGAAATTATCTTCGTGTTGGTTTCGGATATCCTTTTTAAATTTGGAACCATAGCCTCTGAAATAAAATCAGTAGCATATCCTGCATTAGGGTCTTTTGCCTTTACCCTCGCCATTATAGCCATAGTAATTTCGGCTAAATAATCATAAACAATGAAATCAAGATCATCATGTCTAAGAAGTTGCTCAGTAGCTTGTGACGCATCTCCCCAATAACCAGACGCCCCCCCTATTTTCAACAAATTTTTTTTCAACGTTCCAATCTCTCATTTGAGCCTTTTTTAGTCTACATAAATATGTGATACTTATAAAAGTCCTTTTTTTGAATTTTGATAGTTAGATAAGGAAAACTTATGAAGAACCCATTTGATACACCCGAGAGAGAAGAATTCAGAGGCCAGCTCAAAGCATTTGTTGATAAAGAAATAAAACCCTACGTTAATGATTGGGATGAGGAGGGGAAGATACCTTGGGATCTTCATCAGAAAGCTGGAGCGCTCGGTGTGTGGGGTTTTGGAATAGATGAGAAATATGGTGGATTAGGAGAAGACGATAATTTTTTAAGAGCAATATACAACGAGGAATTTGCTAAATGTGGTGCTGGAGGAGTTGGGGCAGCCATGGGTGGGCGAATGATTTCACTGGAGCCGATACAAAGACTGTGTTCATCGGAAATAAAAGATAGAGTTCTTAAAGATATCGTGACAGGGAAAAAAGGCTCAAGCTTGGGAATAACCGAGCCAGGTGGGGGATCAGATGTTGCAAACATGAAAACGTCGGCAAGAAGAGATGGGAATCATTTTGTTATTAATGGAAGCAAGACTTTTATAACAGGAGCAATGACATCTGACTATTTTGTCGTCGGAGCTAGAACTGGCGGATCGGGATTGAAAGGGATTTCTCTTTTTTTTGTGGAGGCTGACAGGGATGGTTTTTCACGAGTACCACTTGATAAAAAAATGGGCTGGTGGTGCTCTGATCAGGCAACCTTGTACTTTGATAATGTCAGAGTGCCCGCTGAGAATATGATGGGAGAAGAGGACAAGGGCTTCATACAAATAATGGAGAATTTCAATATAGAGAGAATGTGCATGTGTGCTAGCTCTTTAGGGATGATGAAGGTCTGTCTTGAGGAAAGCATAGAATGGGCAAAGACTAGAGAAACTTTTGGAAAACCTCTTATTCAGCATCAAGTTATACGTCATAAGCTAGCAAACATGTCCTCAAAAATTGATGCTCTTGAAGCGTTAGTAAATAATATTTGCTGGAATATGAATAATGGAGAAGTTCCGGTAGCAGAAATCTCAAAAGCAAAGTTTTTTGCTACTAAAGAGCTTGAGTATTGCTCGAGCGAGGCAATGCAAATTATGGGTGGAGCTGGATATCTCAGAGGAAATCCTGTGGAGAGAATTTACCGTGAGGTGAAAGTTATGGCTATCGGGGGTGGTTCCGAGGAAATCATGAGAGATTTAGCTGTGCGACAAATGGGTTACTAACCGCTAGATTAGTCTGTAAAAACTACTCAGTGGTTAAAACGATTTTTCCCACTGCTTGTCGGTTCATAAGCTTTCTCAGTGCAATAGCTGCTTCTTCTAATGGATATACGTCTGAAACTAAGGGATCAATATCACCGTTATTAAACCAGTCAAATAGTTGCTGAAAGTTAGCGAGCTCCTCTTTTGACTCTCTTACTCTAAAAGAACCCCAGAAAACCCCTACAATTGCACAACCTTTAAGGAGAGGCAAATTCATAGGGACTCTGGGAATCTTATCGTCTCCGCCAGCAAAACCAATGACTAAAGCACGACCATTCCACCTAATAGACCTAAGTGCTGGTTCGAATAGATCAGCTCCAACCGGATCATACAAAACATCATATGACTCCTTTTGCCCAGTTATTTCTTTGAGTCGTTCTCTCATATCATCTTTTCCATAATTAATTAAATGATCCGCTCCAGCCTTCTTAACTACCTCTAGTTTTTCATCTGTACTTGCAGCCCCTATTACAGTCGCACCCATTGCTTTACCTATCTCTACTGCTGAGATGCCAACTCCTCCAGCTGCACCGAGGACCAACAGAGTTTCGCCCTTCTGTAATGACGCTCTTTGTTTAAGTGCATGCATCGAAGTACCGTAGGTAATCTGAATGCCAGAGGCAACAACGCCACTCATTTTTTCTGGCCTCTTCATTAACATCTCAGTACCCACAACAAGTTTTTCTGCAAAGCCCCCGTGTATAGTAGTCGTCATCACTTTGTCACCAACTACAAAATTTTTTACCCCTTCTCCCACTTCCTCAACAATACCGGCGACCTCACCACCTGGGGAGAAGGGCAGATCTGGTTTAAATTGATATTTATTATTAATAATCAGAGTATCAGGAAAATTTACACCGCACGCCTCTACTTTAAGCTTCACCTGATTGGCGCCGGTAACTGGTTCCTCAACTTCTTTAACTTCCAAATCTTCTGGCGACCCAAACTTAGAACAAATTACCGCTCTCATAATACTCTCCCTAATTCACTTTAATAATTTTTCCAATCTCTTGACTAGAGACTTTCCAGATGTATCATTTCACTAGATTTCTTATTTTTCAACACTATTCTATATGTATGTAATATCGTTAGGGGGATAATAATGACAAAAACAGCGCATTTATCAAAAGAAAATGAAATAGCTTTCATAGCTCTCTCTAATGCCCCTATGAACGCTCTGAGCCAAGGTGTAAGAGCTGGTTTAAGGAAAGGTGTTGAAGAAGCATTAAGTGATAATACGATAAAAGCGATTGTCATCCACGGTGATGGAAATGTATTTTCAGCAGGTGCTGATATTTCAGAATTTCATCTGCCTGCCGTAGAGCCTCATCTACCCGATGTTTGTGACTTGATTGAACAAAGCGAGAAACCCGTAATTGCAGCAATACATGGGTTCGCTCTGGGCGGTGCTTTTGAGATAGCTTTATCAACCCACTTTAGAATAGCAACTAAAGATGCTTCAGTTGGACTTCCAGAAGTACATTTAGGCTTGCTACCAGGATCCGCTGGAACGCAAAGAACGCCTAGGTTAGTAGGAGTAAAAAGTGCAATAGATATCATGACAACAGGGAACCCTGTTAAAGCGGAAAAAGCACTCGCAATTGGTGCAATTGACGAAATCGTTCATGACCTCAAGAGCGGTGCTATTGCTTTCGCAAAAAAAGTCATTGAAAATGCTACGCCTTTAAAAAGAGTGAGTAAAAGTGAAGAAAGAGTTGAGAACAATTCCGAGAACTTAGAAGTAATTGCACAAGAAAGGGCAAAGTGGAAAAAAAATAGTCCTCACCTAAATGCTCCACAGAAAATTATTGACTGTGTAGAGAAAGCAGTATTGCTCGATTATGCAGGTGGTATGAACTTCGAGCAAAAGACCTTTCAGGGGTTAATGGATAGCGACCAGAGTAAAAGCCTTATCCACGCCTTTTTTGCTGAAAGAAAGAGCAACAAAATCCCTGAGTTAGAACGAGGTGCAAAACCCCGACCTATATCGAAACTAGGTGTTATTGGTGGGGGTACTATGGGATCAGGTATCACGATCGCTGCACTAAACTCAGGTCTACCTGTTACTATGGTAGAAAGGGATCAAGAGAGTCTTGAGCGAGGTATTGAGAATGTAAAAAAGGTGTATAGGCGTGACGTAGAGAAAGGGAGATTGTCCCAAGAGAAAGCGGATAAGATTTTATCAAACTACTCCACATCAACTCATCTAAAAGACCTCTCGGATAAGGACATGATTATTGAAGCTGTATTTGAAGAACTTGATGTTAAGAAAGGTGTCTTTTCACAACTTAATGATATTGCAAAAGAAGGAGTCGTGTTGGCATCAAATACCTCATATTTAGATATCGATAAAATTGCCTCGGCGACAGATAGAGTTGGTGATGTGATTGGTCTTCATTTCTTTTCTCCAGCAAACATTATGCGTCTGTTAGAGATAGTTGTTCCAACTAATGTGAAAGATGATGTTGTGGCTACTGGTTTTCAACTAGCAAAAATTCTTAAGAAGGTGCCAGTCCGGGCAGGGAATTGTGATGGGTTTATCGGGAACCGTGTGCTCGAAAATTATGCAAAGGCAGCAAACTACATGATGGAAGATGGTACCTCACCATATGATATAGATAAAGCGATAGTAGAATTTGGCTATCCTATGGGACCATTTCAAATGTTTGACCTGGCAGGTGGAGACATAGGATGGGCCGATCGAAAACGCAAAGCTGCATTTAGATCGAATGAGGAACGATATGTTTCTATTGCTGACCGTATTTGTGAAAAGGGTTGGTTTGGACAAAAAACTGGTCGCGGTTATTATAAATACACTCCTGGAGCACGAAGAGGAGTAGAAGACCCTGAAGTCCTGTCGATTATCCAAGAAGAAAGAAAAGTTAAGGGCATAGAAGCTAAGAGCCTATCCTCGGATGAAATAAGAAGACGCTACTTTGCAGCCATGATTAACGAGGGTGCCAAAGTTTTAGAAGAAAAGATGGCCTTGAGACCATCCGACATAGATGTAACGAAACTATTCGGATATGGGTTCCCAAGACATATGGGAGGACCAATGAGATACGCAGATGTTTATGGCATTGAAAACATACTTAATGATTTAAAAGAATTTGAAAAAGAAGACCCTTACTTTTGGAAGCCAGCAGAACTAATTGTAAAGCTTGTAGATGAAGGTAAGGATTTTAACAGCTTGAACTAATTGGAGAAAAAAATGGACTTAAATTTTACTAAAGAACAAGAAAATTTTCAAATTGAAGTACGTAGTTTTTTGAACGACAACTTAGAACCCCAAGTAGTTGAAAAGGTTAAAAATGGTATACCTATCACTAAAGAAGACTCCGAAAGATGGCATCAAAAGCTAAATGAAAAAGGTTGGCTAGCAGGCACATGGCCAAAACAGTATGGTGGCCAAGAGTGGGATGTTGTTGAAAAATTCATTTTTGAAGAAGAGTGTGGTTCTGCAGGAGCACCGCGAATTGTACCATTTGGAGTTGGCATGCTCGCACCAGTTTTAATGAAATTTGGCTCGCTAGAACAAAGAGATTATTGGCTGCCTAGAATGCTTACCGGTGAAGACTGGTGGTGCCAAGGGTACTCTGAGCCTGGCTCTGGTTCAGACTTAGCATCTTTAAAGACAAGTGCTGTGAGACATGGTGACTATTACATCGTAAATGGTCAAAAAACATGGACTACATTCGCACAGCACGCCAATATGATCTTTTGCTTAGTTAGAACCTCAAACGAGGGAAAACCACAAGAGGGAATATCATTTATTCTGATTGACATGAACTCTCCGGGAATCGAAGTGAGATCCATTATTACGTTAGATGGTAGTCATGAGGTTAACGAAATATTTTTTTCTGACGTAAAAGTTCCTGCAAAAAACCTTGTAGGGGAAGAAAATAAAGGGTGGACCTATGCCAAATATTTACTGACGCATGAAAGAACTGGCAATGCAAATGTTGCAGTGTCAAAACGAAAAATCCAAAAGCTTAAGAAGTTGGCAGATGACGCAAAAAAGAATGAGCAACCATTGTCTAACGACCCAATGTTTGCATCCAGATTAGCACAGATAGAAATTGATCTGCAAAATCTAGAAATAACAAATTTAAGGACACTGGCTTCTGTAGAAAATGGTGAGGCACCTGGGGCAGAGAGCTCCATAATAAAGATTTTAGGTTCCGAGATAGAGCAAGATATAGATAATCTAACGAGAAAATCACTTGGGAAACGAGCTTTTGTTAATGAACCAGATGCACTTTCTGCTGGTTACAACGGAGCAGAAGTTTTTCCTAAGGCTGCTGCATACGCGTCAGGAAAGTATTTCAATCACCGAAAAAAATCAATATATGCAGGGTCAAACGAAATCCAAAAGAATATCATTTCAAAACTAATGCTCAATTTATAGGAAAGAGAAACTAATGGATTTCAAACCGAGTCCTGAGAGACAAATTCTATTCGACACTCTTAAGAAATATTTCGAAAACGAATACAGTCTCTCTGATCGCAATATCGCAGCACATTCTGACCTTGGATATTCAAAAAAAGCTTGGGAAGCCATGAGAGACCTGGGGATTCTCGAATCTCTTATAGACCCAGAATTAGATGGGTTTGGGGGCACAGCACTAGATATTTCAACCGTTTTTGAAGCTTTAGGAAGAGGTCTCGTCGTAGAGCCTTTTCTAGAGGTCGGGATACTTGCTGCCAAAGTATTATCAAGAGGTAATGATGCTCAAAAATCGCTTGTTAAAAAGACTCTTGAAAACGAGTGTTTACCTATCTTAGCCCACAGCGAGAGAGATACAGAGTACTCGAAAAGTTATGTAGAAACGAAACTATCTGTAGAAGCTGATGGAAGTTATAAGATTTCAGGCGCTAAGCGAATGATAAAGCATGCGACTGAGGCAACACACTTTTTGGTAACCTGTAGAAATACCGGTGATGCTTCTAGCGAAGAAGGTATTTCAATTGCTTGTATTCCAACTGATCGAGAAGGTATAAAAATTGATAGCTTCGCTACTATAGATGGGGGCCGAGTGTCTGATTTGACTTTTACAAATGTAAGTATCTCTTCAGAAGAACTCGTTGGTGAACTTGGAATGAGCTATTCAATAGTCTCCCATGCGATCGATACTGGTATTCTTGCAATTTGTTCCGAGGCCCTCGGTATTATGGAAAGAATAAAGGAATTAACTCTTGAATATCTTAAAACTAGAAAGCAATTTGGCGTACCTATCGGTAAGTTCCAAGCTATTCAACATAGAATGGCACAGTTATTAGTTGAAATAGAGCAGGCTCGTTCTTCGGTTATCAATGCTACGATTTATTTTGACGACGAAACAGAAAGAGAAAAAACAATTTCTGCGGCGAAATTTTCAATTGGAAAAATAGGAACTTTGGTGGCAGAGGAAAGTATTCAATTGCATGGTGGAATGGGAATGACTTGGGAATATGACCTTGGTCATTACGCAAAGAGATTGGTCTTAATTGATCATGAATTTGGAGATGAAGACTTCCACCTACAAAAATACATATCGCTATAAAACGTGAATGATATATCAGAAGCTTTCGTTAGTTCTCTCGGTCTAATTTTATTTTTAGACGCTGAATTACTAGAGATTATACTTCTATCGTTCAGGATAACATTCTATGCCGTACTGATTTCAAGCATACTTGGAATACCTCTTGGAGCATTTTTAGCAAGCACACATTTTAAATTCAGGAATACTGTTGTTTCCATCCTTTTTGGAATGATGGGCTTACCTCCAGTAGTTGTTGGCTTATTTGTATATTTAATATTTTCTCGTTCAGGGTCGTTAGGGTGGATGGGGCTTCTCTACTCACCAACGGTAATGATAATTGCTCAGGTAATACTTATTTTACCCATAGTGTGTTGTCTAACGTTTCAAATAATTGAAAGCTTACATACCCATTATAATGAGTTTTTCCGTTCATACAGGATAGCAAAATTAAAATCAGTGATAGCTTATATTGTTGATAGCAGGTTTGAACTTACAACTGTGGTACTTGCTGGTATTGGCCGCTCTATTTCTGAGGTTGGCGCAATCATAATTGTAGGAGGAAACATAGATCATATTACTCGGGTCATGACTACCGCTATTGCACTAGAAACCTCCAAGGGGAATCTTGATTTGGCTTTGGGTTTAGGAATTATTTTGTTAGCCACCGCAATAGTACTAAATGGTTTCATTTTGTTTTTGCGAGGAAAATATCTCAAAACTCCTGGGAGTACCATTTGATGGCATTTGAAGATACTCAAATTACCATAAATGACCTTTCTTTTAATATTGAAGGAAAGACCCTTTTACACAATACCAATCTTTCTTTAAATGGAGATGGGATAACAGTTTTACTCGGAGCTAATGGAGCGGGTAAAACAATTTTTTTAAAGCTATTAACAGGACTTCTGACACCATGTAGTGGATCCATAACTTTCCAGGGTAGAAATCTGTCAATTAAAACACGCGCTTTCGTATCTCAAGAACCAGTCATACTACGGAGAACAGTTTTAAAAAACATGTTATTTGTTTTGGAAAAAATAACATCTGAAAAAAGTACCCTCGCAAAAGAATTACTAAGTCTCATGGGATTAGATAAAAAAGAGCATCAGAACGCATTGACTCTATCAGCAGGTGAGAAACAGAGATTATGTCTGGCGCGAGCAATAATAACCGATCCTGAAATTTTATTATTAGATGAACCAACTGCCAATATTGAGCCAAACTCAACCACGTTAATTGAAAAATATCTTATTCAAAAAGTAAGATCCTATCGGAAAATATTCTTTGTTACTCATGATATAAATCAAGCTCGACGATTAGCAGACGAAATTGTTTTCATTCACACTGGTAGAGTATTTGAACATTCATCAGCTGAAAATTTCTTTGAAAATCCAAAAACCAGAGAAGCAAGAAAATACATATCGGGAAAGATAAATTGAAAAATATCCTCTCACGCATCCTTTTGCTCTCAGTTTTTGTAGCTTTATCAAGCTCTAATGTTTTGGCGGATAATATTATTATTCAATCGTCTACTTCATTAAAAAATTCTGGCTTTTATCGGTACCTTGCTCCTTTTTTAAAACAGTATACGGGTATTGAAATTAGGGTTGTCGCTGTTGGTACAGGACAGGCAATTAAAAATATGAAAAATTGTGATGGAGACGTTCTTATTACGCATTCGAGAAACGCAGAACTTGAGTTTTTAAAAACTGGTTATGGATTAGAAAGGTTCGAGTTTATGTATAACAACTGGGTAATTGTTGGGCCCAGAAAAGCGAAAACGGAGAAAAATTTTGTGGGCCTTGAAATAAGAGAAATAATGAAAATAATTTATGATAGGAAAGAGAAATTCATTTCTCGTGGCGATAATTCTGGGACTCATATGAAGGAGTTGTCTCTTTGGAAAGAGCTAGCACTTGTGCCCGAAGAGTTCCCGAAAACCTGGTATCTAGAAACAGGCTCTGGGCAAGGAGCAACTCTAATGATTGCAAATGAACTTGGGGCATTTACTATAACTGACACAGCAACCTGGTATTCTTTTAAAAACAAAGGAGAATCAGAAATAGTTGGGTATGATAATAACGACTTAAACACTTACGCTATAACAACTGTAAACCCAGAGAAATGTGAAAACATTAAATCTAGTGCAGTTGAAAAAATTGTTGCTTTCTTGAAATCTGATAATGGAAAAAATACTATTTCAAAGTTTAGATTAAATAACGCTAACGCTTTTTTCCCTATATAACTATTAAAAATTTTCTAAATAGGGCTACTTTTATTTACGGAAACCTTTTCCTCCAAAACCTTTGCAAAGGCTAGAAGTTTGTCTTCCTGCCTTGGCTTACTCATTATTTGAATTCCTACAGGTAATCCATGACTAGAAAAGCCAACTGGAAGAGAAATAATTGGACACGAAGTAAGGGTCAGTGCAAACGTAATTGCAAACCAATCAATATATGTTTTACATGCGACGCCATCTATTTCTTTTACAAAGGGAGTTTCAATATCAAACGGTAAAACAGAACATGTTGGACAGATCAAAAAATCGAACTCTTCAAAAAATCTATTAACTTTTATAAAAAGGTCCTGCCGGATTTTTTCCGCAGTTATTATTTCATTATTCGATGCCTCAAAACCAACCTCTATATTTTTTACAATATCCGCCAGAATTTCATCTTTTTTACTCTTATAGAGATCACCCAACATATAGGCCATTAATAAACCTCTTAATGTATGAAAACTTTCTATCGCACCGTTAAAATCGGGTATATCACTCCCTACCTCACACCCAATAGTTTTTAAGTGAGGGACTACAGTTCTAAAGACACTCCTAACCTCTTGTTCAACAGGGACCAAACCTAAGTCTTCCGTAACAGCTACCTTTGCCGGTAAATCAAAAGCATCAACGGCTTCAAGAAAAGAACTGCATGTATGATCAAAAGATAATGGATCGGTTTTGCAATAGCCGGACATGGCATCAAGCATTAGACCGATGTCTTTAACACATCTTGCCAGAGGACCTTCGACCCACAGTGGGTCAAATCTATTATAACGTAGACCCCTCGGGACAACTCCTATGCTAGGTCGTAAGCCAACAATATTATTGAAACTAGCAGGAGTTCTAAGACTTCCACCTAAGTCGTTCCCTGTAGCTAGCCAAACCTGGTTTGTAGCTAAGGCAACTGAAGAACCTCCAGATGAACCCCCAGCGATTTTATTTTTGTTAAAAGGATTCCTCGTAACCCCATATACTGGATTAAAGGTATGCCCCCCTGCCCATTCTGGAACATTTGATTTAGCTACGGGGAGAGCACCATTTTGTTCTAAGCAGGCAATTGTTGAGTCTGATTTTGATGGAATATTGTTTCTAAATATTTTTGAGCCAAATGTTGTAGGAACTCCTGCTACATCATTATAATCCTTAACTGCTATTGGTAATCCTAAAAGGCTTTTTTCGTTTAGCCCTTCAATATCAATATTGATATTTTTTGCCTTTGTGAGAGCCTTATCATAAAAAGTGTAGGGTAGCGCATTTACTTGTTCATCCACCTCTACATGCCTTTCTTGAGAGGCTTTTAAAAGCTCGGAACTGCTTACTTCCTTTTTTCTAATTAAGTCTACTGCTTCAAAAGCATATTTTTCAATTAACTCATTTGCCATATTTTGACCCTTTAACTCTTGTTAAAGTCTATAACTTTTTTCATTTGGGATACATTTATTTCATCAAAAACCATGCCTGACTCCTGATCTAACAAATAATTTACTAATTTTGCTATATCATTTGGCTCAATTGCATTATCTATACTTTTCCCGGGCCGAAAATTTTTATCATCAAAAAACTTTCCTCTTACCATTCCTGGATTTATTACTGTAACGAATATATTATTCTTTGCTGTTTCTTCTCTGATTGATTGAGCAAATCCACGCAAACCGAATTTTGTAGCAGAATAAACGGATCCTCTTTGTCCTCCCTTAAGGCCCGCTTCAGAACCAATTAATATTAATTTTCCATTATCTATTTTCTTAAAATGAGGTATCAAGACCTTCGCTGATACGACAACAGAAAGTAAATTAACATCTAGCATGGCTTTTATTTTCGATACAGAAAGGTTCTCTATATTAGAAAATTCTCCGACCCCAGCACAATGCACCAAACAAAAAATCTCTTCATTATTCCTTACAATATTTGACAGTGTCGCCTCTAGAAGTTCAGTGTTTTGGAGATCAAGAATGTGATGAATATAGTTTCCCTTTTTTTTATCAAAAGAAGGAACTTTTCTACCTATACCTATCACAGAAAATCCACTGTTAAGCAAAAATATTGATACAGCCTCTCCTATTGTGCCGGTCGATCCTATTACAATAACTTTTTTAATGCTATCTCCAAAATTTTTCTCAGCCACAAGAAAAGAACTTTCTTGCATCACTATACTTCATAAGCTCTAATCGACAATATTCATTCATCTCATTTTCTATAGACTGATCGTAAGAAATGACCCCTTTATCATTTGTTCTTAAAAATGATAATTCTTCGCTATTTGGATAATATTGCAGTATTTTATTGAAAAAACTTTTAGGAAATCTCAATGAGCCAAGAGAAACTGAATGGATATTTTCTTCTTTGATTTCTTTAAAGATATTAGCAAATAATTCCGAGTATTGAGCCTTCCAATTTCTACAATATATCAATGGATCGAACCTCAATCCTATCCTCCATCCTTTATTTGCTAAGTATTTCATGTTTTTTATCCGAGCAGAAACTGACGGAGCTTTTTTGTCCAAAATTTGTGCTAAGGCCTCCGGCATAAGACTATACGCTACAATACAATTTGCTAGTGGATCGTGCTTTCTGAATACCGTGTTATTGATACTTTTTGTCCTTATTTCGAATAGAGCCTTTTTATACCGACTAAAAAAGGGAACAAAATCATTTATAAAATTAGTTATTGGTTCCATAGCCAAAGAGTCGCAATCATAGCCAGTAAAAAACGTCATTTTTTTCTCTTTATGTTTTTTAATAGTCTTTTCGATTTCATTCTGATAGTCATGAAAATTTACAAAGACTAGATAATTTGCTGAATTATACATGCCTTGTAAAAAACAGTAAGAGCAATCGTATAAGCAGTTGTACATGTGCGAGAAATAATAATTGTTTTGATCTCCAATACCAAATCCCTTAGGTGCATCAAGAACAAATCCTTTTTGTTTTTTTGCAAGAATTAAAGCAGGGTTTATTTTCTGAATCCTGAAGTTCTGGTTTGATGGATTAAATACTTCTCCAAATCTTTTAATACTTATAACTTTTGCATGTCTAAACTTCGAGATAATTTCTTGTGCTTTTTTAGTACCTATTATTTCATCTTCTACGTAAATAGTATCAACCATGGTTCATCTCAACAGATTATCTGAAAATTTCTTTAAAATTTGAGAAGCTGTCATTCTTTGTCCAATCTCATCTAATGGATTTCTCAGCGGAAATCTAGCTTGCCATTGAGTCAAATATTTTCGCAAAGTTACCTTTTGACTAAACGTAAATTTTTTCTGCAAACATATCTCATCAAAATAGTTGGGGTCTCTTAATTGTAGAAAGAGAATATTCTGTAAAGAGATTAAATTTTCCAAAACTTTTTCTATCAATGGAATTTGTTTGGAAACTAGTCTTTCCACCTCACGGTTGTCGATTTTAGATAAGTCTGTTCCAGGTATATCTGAAATTATTTTCAAAATAGATATAAGCTCATAAGGTGCAATATTTTTTGCAAAGCTAAAAAAACCATAACCCTCCATATCGTAAACGCCATCATTTTCGAAAAGTTTTTCAGGTTTGTTGACCGTTATCAAATTACAGCATTCAATATTATTATTCTTAAAAGCGGCTGGTGACGGATAATAGTTATCTTGAAAATCACTTGAAGTTATTTTATCTATTTGGATCAGCTCTCCAACCTTAAAGTTTCGGCTCCCAACTATTCCGAAATTTATCCATATCGTATTATATGAGGCATCGCTTTTTACATATAAGTAAGTTGTAGCTGCAACCGCATTTATTTGCCCGATCCCTGAAAGAATAAGCCACATGTCAAAATCTCTATTTTTATAAACCGGGAAAGGCGTGGTCGCTACCCTCTTCAAGGCATAGTTTTTTATTATTTCCTCTGCTTCTCCTTTTAATGCAATCACCCACCTAACCGATATTTCTTCAAAATTTTTTTCAATCACTATTCTGCTTCCCAGTATTTTTGTTTTTCTAAATACTTATTGTAGGTAGATGTATTTGATCTCTTCCTCGCTCCTTGTATTAATATTTCAATTTTCTTTAGTAGCATACTCTTTGTTAACTGTTGCTGCCATTCATCCAAAACTGACGACCGTAACAAGTTTTCTAATGCTTGAACTCTAAACCTATCCATTCCCCAGTACTTTTTTGATAATTGATCATTATGCCCACCATTTTTAATTGTAAGTTTTTGATCAACAAAATTTACTGGGTATTTACAGCAAAAACGCAACCAAAAATCATAATCTTCGCAAACGTCTAAAGACTCATCGAAAAGTCCAATATCATCGAAAACCTTTTTTTTAATAAGCACACTACTTGGAGAAATACAACAAAGTGGCAAGCAATGTTCAAATATAAAACCCCCTCGTTTTTTATGAATTTCCTTCTGATTAAAAAAAATCTTATTTCTGTACCATATTTCGTCGGTGTGGGATAAATCAGCAGATAATTTATCTCTAGAAATACTCTTAACTTGTTCTTCAAGCTTGCGTTTGTGCCATTGATCGTCTGAGTCTAAAAAAGCGATCCAATTACCTGATGCCTCTCGTATTCCAAAATTTCTGGCTGCACTTACACCCTGCTTTTTCTGGATTAAAATCTTTACAGACTTAAAGTGCTTAGCAACCATTTCTGCGGTGTTATCCTCAGAGTTATTATCTACTAGAATGATCTCTAAAGGTTGAAAAGTCTGACTTGAAATAGATTTAATTGCCTCAAGTACAAAATCTACTCTATTGAATGTAGGAACTACTACCGAAACGTTAAAGCCTTCCATAAGCCAAGATACCTCTTTACAGGAGTACAATATACCGTATCTACTAAACCATCTTATTTTAATTAAAAGTAGTATTGCAATAGGCATGCTTACTGTTTCCCTTTAGGATGAGTGAAATTTGAAACTATTTTTGGGTTATATATCGCTAGCTTTAACTTTTTCGTTGGTTCTTTATGCTCTTGACGGGTTATCACTAAAAAAGTTTTTAGAAGCGAAACTCCAAATTGAATACACATGCAACACATATCCAACTACATGCAAAAGTCTCTTTTCCTTTCTTTACATAATTGTCGTTTCTGCTTCCATACCATTAGCAACAATTCTTTCCATATTTTCAGGAATACTATTCGGCGTTTTTCAGGGGACTTTATTATCAACTTTATCTGCTACGTTTGGAGCGATATTTAGTTTTATTTTGGTACGCTACTTTCTAAAAAGTTTTTTGCATAATCAAAGCACCGCTTCTTTTGATGCGTTTCAGAAAATGTTTATCAAAAATGGTATATTCTATCTATTCGCGATTAGAATGATACCTGTGTTTCCATTTTATCTGGTTAATATTTTTATGGCGTTTACCCCAATAAAAGTCGTTCCATATAGTATTGTAACATTGATAGGTATTACTCCGATGACTATAATCTATGTTTACTTTGGGTCTCAAATTAACAAGATAAGTCATATTACTGAAATACTATCTCCAAAAATATTAATCATTTTTTGCCTTATAGGCCTGACCCCTCTTATTTTGCGTTATGTCTTTAACTATTTTTTTAGGAAGTAAAAATTGCTTTGCCTCGCAACTCTTTTTGTTGGACAATTCTGTATGACTAAGTTGTACTATAATGGAAATTAGAGAACCTGAGAGATCAACCCCTGTTGTAGGTGAAGCAGATGTGATCGTTGTTGGTTCTGGCCCAGGAGGACTATCCGCAGCAATTGCAGCGGCCAGAGCTGGTGTAAGTGTTATACTTATCGAGCGATTTGGATGCTTTGGGGGCAACATAACGTCCGTTGGAGTGGAGGGCTTCGCCTGGTATCGCCATGAGAAAACCATAGAAGCTGGTGGATTAGCTTTTGAATATGAACAAAGAGCAATAGAAAGTAATGCAGCTGTCCCTGAGTCTCAATCGAGAAGTTATGAGCTTGATAGTGAAGGGTTTAAGGTGGTAGCAGATAATCTTGTTTTAGAGGCAGGTGTCCGGCCAATGCTACATCGCGCCTTCTGTGCTCCTATTTTAGAAGGTGACGAAATAAAAGGCGTGATTACGGAATCTAAAGCCGGCAGGGAAGCAATTATTGGCAAAATTATTATCGATGCGACTGGTGATGCCGACGTAGCCAGGCGTAGTGGAGTGACAGTCTTCAAAAATAAAAAAGAGGACATGATATCTGCCTCCGTTATGTTTCATATGTCTGGGGTAAATAAAGATGAGTTTATGAATGAAATAGAGCGTGATCCACAAAAATATAGCGACTGGAGTGACAAGAATTGGCAGGTGCAAACATCTGGAAAGGAAGACGACATGTTTTCTCCCTTTCTTCGCAAACCATTTGAAAAGGCAAAAGATTCTGGCTTGATTGATTGTGACTTGCAAACAATTTCTGGAACGTGGGGCGCAATACATGATACAGGCGAACTAACATACCTTAACCTGGTTCATCTTAATGGAATAGACGGCACTGACCCCGAGAGTTTAACTAAGGGGGAAATAGAGGGGAGAAAGGCAGCTTTAGAAGCTATCGCTGCTCTAAAGGAATATATGCCTGGATGTTCGGCAGGCAAGTTACGAAACTTTGGAATGACAATTGGTATTCGAGATACATATAAGATAGATTCTGTATACAAACTCTCAGATGAAGATGTCAAAAATGAGTGCAGGTTTGAAGACAGTGTTGGAATATACCCTGAGTTCATAGACGGTTTCGGAGTTCTAGTGCTGCCTACCACAGGTAGGTATATACATATTCCGTATCGATCTTTGCTTCCCAAAAATATAAAAGGATTATTGGTTGTCGGAAGAGCTATAGGGGGAAGTAATATCGCACATGCTGCAACGAGAAATATGGCTTGCTGCACAGTTACCGGTCAAGGAGCAGGGGTAGCAGCTGCGGAGTCGATAAAGAGTAAAACATCCCTGAATAGTGTGAATATTTCAAATGTTCAAAAACTTCTTAGCAAACAGAATGTAAGAGTTTTTTAATTGGGAAAAGTATCAATACAAAAAAAGCTTTTTAAAGTTGAAGAGATTGAACATCTCGCAATAAAAATGCCAGACGGTATTAAACTTTCGGCTAAAGTTTGGAAGCCAATTAGTCGAACATCTGAAAGATTTCCGATAATCCTAGAATATATTCCTTATCGAAAAAGAGATGGAACTCACGTTAGAGACGCCTTAACCCATCCATATTTTTGTGAAAGAGGTTATGTATGTATGCGTGTTGATCTAAGAGGTAATGGAGATAGCGAAGGACTACTTTTCGATGAATATACAGAGACTGAATTATGTGATGCAGAACATATAATTGATTGGGCCAGCAAACAATCATGGAGTAATGGAAATATTGGCATGATGGGAATTAGTTGGGGTGGTTTTAACAGCCTACAGGTGGCTTTTCGAAGACCAAAGGCTTTGAAAGCAATTATAACTTTATGTTCAACAGTAGATAGATATACCGAAGACATTCATTATAAGGGTGGTTGCTTGTTAAATGAAAACTTGGGATGGGGAGCCACAATGCTTTCATATTCTTCACGGCCACCTGATCCACTAATTGTTGGAAAAAAATGGAAAAAGATGTGGCTACAGCGTTTGAAAAACCAACCACATCTTTCAGATATTTGGTTAAAGCATCAAAAGAGAGATAAGTATTGGAAACATGGATCAGTATGTGAAGATTATTCTAGACTTGAAACTCCAATCTTAGCTATTGGAGGATGGGGGGACGCCTATAAAAATGCTGTTCCAGAACTTGTGAAAAATGCAAAAGCTAAAGGAATTATTGGGCCATGGGTACATAAATATCCTCACTTTGCTGTACCAAGACCTCAGATAGGTTTTTTACAAGAAGCTGTCCGATGGTGGGATAAATGGCTTAAAGAAATTGATAATGGATGTGAAACAGATCCCGAATATAGAGTATATGTAATGAAAGGTGAGCCGCCTAAAAGTAGTTATAAATTTAGAGAGGGATATTGGATTAAAGAGGATGTATGGCCAAGTAAAGCAAGCAAAAATAAAAAATTATTTTTAAACTCCAATAATGTACTTTCCTTAAGCAACAAAAAAAATAAAGGCCATTTGGGAGTAATTGATAGTCCTCAGCATTGTGGGCTCAAAGGAGGCGAATATTGCGCTATTTGGTTAGGCCCAGAGCTTCCAGGAGACCAGCGTTTTGATGACGCTTTTTCACTTTGTTTTGATACACAGGCCTTGAATCTTGAAGAGGATATAGTTGGGTCTCCTGAGTTAACAGTAACGCTCGAAGCAAACTCGCCTAATGCTCAACTGGCTGTAAGATTATGTGATGTGTACCCGGACGGCAAGTCGAGTAGAATAACCTATGGGATTTTAAATCTAAGGTTTCGTGACTCGTTTGATAGCCCAAAAAATATCCCATTAGCAAAAGAGTTCACTGTAAAGGTAACGCTAGATCACATTGCATATAAATTACCTAAAGGAAATAAACTCCGCCTTTCTCTAGCGAATGCTTATTGGCCTTTGGTTTGGCCAGTATATAATCCTGCTAAACTAGTCGTCAAAGAGGGTTATTTATCTTTACCTTTAAGACAGGGAACAAACTCGGACGAATGGATCTTTCCTGAGTCTGTGGCCTCGAAACCATGGCGAGGCAAAGAACTTAGAAAACCACACAATAAAAGGCAAATACTTTTTGATGAGGCTACCGACGAGGTGTTCTTGGAAATTGAAGATGACTTTGGTAGTTATAAGGATCTTCAGAATAAGTTAGTCATTAGCAGTTCAGCACGAGAAAAATGGTCAATACATCCAAATGATCCTCTATCTGCCAAAGGAGAGACCCATTGGACAGAAGAACGATCTAGAGAAGGGTGGTCTATTAGAACCGACTCTTTTTCAAGCATGACATCAGACAAGTCATATTTTTACCTTAAGGCAAGAGTGGAAGCTTATGAAAAAGAAAAGCTCATTTTTAAGAAAAAAATGGAGAGTAAAATAAAGAGAATTCTTTAGCTGGCACTAATTTCATTTATAGCTCTCAAGAACTCTACCACTTCAGCTTTTGAATTATAGTGACATATTGAAAATCTGATGCAGTCTTTTTGATTTAAAGGCCGGAGTATATTCCCACAGTAATGATCATCTTTTCTAATGTGTACGCGTATTTTACGCTGTCTAAGTTCTTCAACTATTATCCTTGAAGGCTTGTTTTTCTGGAAAAAGGACACTACTCCCTCTCGAGACGTAGAAGCTGGGTTGCCAATAATCCGAATTTTTTTATTGTTTCTTAACCCAACAATATCTTCAGCACCATTTAGTACTAAATCTACTAACTCTTGTTCATGCGATTTTATAGCTATAGAAGAAGCCTCTAGCCTTTCTCTAGTATTTTCGCTTTCTGTAAAATTACTGCCAAGCCAGTCCAGATAATCTACTACATCTGAAAAAGTTGCGTAACTACCAGCATCTCGCGTACCTAATTCCCAGTTTTGGGCCGGGCCATCTACCAATTGCTCCTTATTCAAAGTGCATAATCTATCAGAAGCCCATGCAACCCCATAACCATGTCGAGAGAACATTTTATATGGAGAAACCACATAACCATCTATGTCATATTTTTGAACATCTATGGCTCCATGACTAGAGTGCTGAATGCCATCAACGATAATAATACAGTCAGGTGCTACATTCCTAGCTTCTTTAGTTATTTTTTCTAAATCAACAGTCATTCCAGTTACAGGGGATGTATGAACAATAGACACCACGCGAACGTCACTGGTTAATTTTTTTATATAAGCTTGTTCATCTACCGATCCAGACTCGTCATCATGTTCAACTATAATATGATCTCTTTGAGTATTTTTTGCCCACTTTTTCATTGCGCTCATAGAAGCGGGGTGCTCTAGCGTGGAGCTTAACATAGCTCCTCCCTCTTGTAACTCTAGCGCCGCTGTTCGTATAAGCCGAAAAAGTAGCTCTGTACCACTTTCACCTACGATGACGTCACCTCGATCTGCATTAAAGAAAAGTCTCATTTTAGCTTTTCCATTTTCAATCGACTTAACAAGAGATTTCGAAGCATCGTTTTCTCTTCCCTGGTTGTCAGGATACGATGCATAAAGAGCAGATGTTTCAACAACTGATTTTAGTCTTAGGGAACCTCCAGCGTTTTCAAAAAAAATACGCTCGCCCTCAAACGGACAAGTTTCTACATACATAAATTTTTTCCGTATGGATTCAATAAGTCCTTGTCGTTGCTCAATCACCTCGAAAAACCTTTTTTTTTGCGACTAGACATTAGATATAAATGTAATTTTGAAAAGATAAAGTCGTTTATTAAGGTTTATCCATATCTTCAAGCTGCTTAACAAAACTACCAAAAAAATTTTTTGATAACTTTTTTGCCGTACTTTGGATCAAGCGTGACCCAAGTTGTGCAATCTTTCCTTTTACCTGTGCACTGACTTCATAAGACAAAATAGTCGAGGACGTATCTTTATCTTCTACTAGCTTAACCTTTGCGGAACCGCTTGCGGCACCAGCAATTCCACCTTTACCACTTCCTGTTATGGTATATCCATTAGGAGGGTCGATATCGCTCAAGGTTATACTACCTGTAAATCGAGTAGACATTGGGCCTATCTTAAGCTTTACTTCTGCGGCTAACTCAGTCTCACTACGCCTTTCTAACTTTTCACACCACGGTATAGAGTTCTTGAGAAACTCTTCATCGTTAAGCGCTGCCCAAACTCTTTCCTTTGAAAGAGGTAATTCGTAGCTATCTTTAATTTCCATTCAATATACCTCTACCCATCGCTGGTAATAGCTACCTCGAAAGTTAGTTGTTCCATCTTAATGGAACTAAACTACAGCTCTCTTTGTCATTTCCTTAATAAGGTTGGCACGATATTCTGCTGATGCGTGTAAATCGCTTATCAATCCGTCAGAAACAATATTGACAGAACTTAGAGAGTCAGCGCTAAAATTACTTGAAAGTACAGACTCCATTTCTTGATGTCTGAATACTCCGCCTTCTCCTGCCCCAGTAACAGCCACTCTTACTTCATCACCAAACTGAGCTACAAAAACTCCAACCATAGCGTAACGCGATGCAGGGTTTGGAAATTTGACATAATTAGCCTTTGTCGGCTTTAAGAAGCTAATAGACTCAATGATTTCATCTTCCTCAAGTGCTGTTTCAAACATTCCTGTAAAGAAATCGTCTGCAGCTATACTGCGGCTATTGGTGTGTACATTTGCTTTCAAAGCCAGTACAGCTGATGGGTAGCAAGCAGACGGGTCGTTATTTGCTACAGAGCCCCCGAGGGTACCCCGATTTCTGACCTGTCGGTCGCCTATACCTTCGGCAAGCTTTGCTAATGCAGGTATAGCCTTTTTAACAACAGCTGATTCTGCAACACTGACATGTCTTGACATTGCTCCGATTTTTATGGTTTCACCCTCGTCGGCTATGGAGTCAAGGTCACACCCAGAAATATCAACAAGCCCGTCTGGGTTTGCAAGTCTCTGTTTTAGGGTTGGAATTAATGTCATTCCACCCGCTAAAAACTTACCTTCGCCCAACGAATTGATGGCATCCAGAGCCTCTGACGTGCTGTTTGGTTTCATATACTTTGTAGAATACATCATTTTCTCCTTTATTCTGCCGCTACTGACTGGCTATCTTGTATTGCTTTCCAAACCTTTTGAGGGGTTGCCGGCATAGACATATCCGTAACACCTAGTGGTGATAAGGCATTAATAATAGCATTAATCAAAGCAGGAGGCGAAGCTATCGCACCTGCTTCTCCACAACCCTTAACCCCTAAATCATTATGTGTGCAAGGAGTGTTTGTATATCCAACTTTGAAAGAAGGCAGATCATCAGCTCTCGGCATGCAATAATCCATATATGATGCTGTAAGGAGTTGACCATTTTCGTCATAGTGAGCATTTTCTAACAACGCTTGTCCAATACCCTGAGCTATTCCTCCGTGTACTTGACCCTCGACTATCATCGGATTGATTAAGTTACCAAAGTCATCACACGCTGCCCAGTCTACAATCTCCACAACTCCAGTAGCTGGATCGACTTCAACTTCGGCAATGTGAGTTCCGGCTGGATACGTAAAGTTCATTGGATCATAGAAAGCAGTTTCCTCTAAACCCGGTTCAAGGGTTTCTAAAGGATAGTTGTGAGGAACATATGCTGCCAAAGCAACGTCACCGAAAGCGGTCTCTTTATCAGTTCCAGCCACAGTAAATTTTCCATCTTTAAACTCAACGTCGTCAGCTGAGGCTTCCATTAAATGAGCAGCAATCTTCTTACTCTTCTCAACAATTTTATCTATAGCTTTACTTATAGCTACTCCCCCGACTGCCAAAGATCTAGATCCATAGGTTCCCATCCCAAATGGACTCCTATCACTATCACCATGCACTAACTCAACACTTGAATTCGGCACACCAAGCCTCTCTGTAACGATCTGTGCAAAAGTAGTAGCATGTCCTTGACCATGGCTATGTGCTCCAGTGGTAACAGTAATTGTGCCAGTAGGATCAACCCTAACGGAAGCGGACTCCCAACCACCTACTCTACCTCCTAGTGCCCCTGCTACCGCAGAGGGAGCTATTCCACAAGCTTCAATATAACTTGATACCCCTATACCTCTATACTTTCCTCTTTTTGAAGCTTCAGACCGCCTATTTTCAAAATTTTTATAATCGATCATTTCCATTGCTTTATCAAGAGCAGGTTCATAGTCACCAATATCGTACTGAAGTGCCACCGCAGTTTGATATGGGAAGGCGTCTTTTGGAATAAAATTTAACCTTCTAAATTCAGCTTGGTCCATACCAACCTCTCTAGCTGCTTGATCCATTACTCTTTCTAATAAATAAGTAGCTTCCGGTCTACCAGCTCCTCTGTAAGCATCCACAGGAGTAGTCGTAGTTGCGTAACCTTTAACATTTGTGTAGATAGCAGGAATGTCGTAAAGACCAGATAAAAGAGTACCATGCAAATAAGTAGGTACAGCTACTGCAAATGCTGAAAGATAACCTCCTAGGTTTGCTAAAGTATCAACTCTCAGACCAGTTATCTTATTATTACTATCTAGAGCTAATTGTATGTTATTTATATGGTCTCTTCCGTGAGCATCGGTAAGAAATGCTTGTGTTCTATCTGCTGTCCATTTTATTGGTCTCTTTATTTTCTTAGATGCCCATGTACAAACAGCCTCCTCCACATAGACGTAAATTTTTGCTCCGAAACCTCCCCCAACATCTGGAGCAACAACTCGTATTTTTGACTCGGGAATTTGAAACATGAATGCCGCGAGCACAAGCCTTGTAAGGTGAGGACTCTGAGAGGTAGTATATAGAGTATATGAATCATTTAACTCATCATATTCTGCCAAGGCAGATCTAGGTTCCATCGGATTAGGCACCAGTCTATTGTTTCTCACCGTAAGTTTAACTACCCTTGAAGCAGAGTTTAATGCGTTATCTGTTGCCTCTTCATCCCCTAGTTCCCAGTCGAAATATCGGTTTTCTGCCATGCCTTCATGAATTTCGGCACCTGAAGATGCTGTTTCTAAATTTACTACCGCGGGTAATTCATCATAATCCACTTCCACTAATTCTGAAGCTGACTTAGCTTCCTGAAGTGACTCAGCAATAACTACTGCAACAGCATCGCCTACAAATCTAACCTTTCCTTTCGCTAGCAAAGGATGTGGCGGTTCGTGCGTGGCTGAACCATCACGATTTGGTACTACCCACCCACAAATTGGGCCTCCTACATCAATATCTTCACCAGTATAAACAGCTACTACACCTGATGCTTCAGCTGCTACTTTTGTATTTATTGATTTTATATTTGCGTGGGCAATATCTGACCGAACAAAATGAGCATAAACTTGGCCTGCTCGGTTTATATCATCGGTATATCTTCCCTTTCCTGTTAGAAACTTTTTATCTTCTTTACGCTGAACAGAAGCTCCAATTCCTTCCGACATGTCTTAACCTCCCATTTTCTCTGCGCCGGCTTTCACCGACTTGACAATATTATGATAACCGGTGCACCGGCAAATATTTCCTTCCAGACCATCCCTAATATCTTTTTCGCTGGCATTTTTATTTTTTGATACAAGCTCTATTGCGCTCATTACCATTCCGGGTGTACAGAAACCGCACTGCAACCCATGGTTCTCTTTGAAGGCTTCTTGCATCGGATGAAGAGCATCGGATGTTCCTATTCCTTCTATCGTTGTGATTTCTGAACCCTGTGCCTGCGCTGCTAGCATAGTACAGGCTTTTACCGAAACACCATCAATATGGACAACACAAGCTCCACACTGACTGGTATCACATCCAACATGCGTTCCTGTCAGTCCAGCATTTTCCCTTATGAAGTCAACTAATAGCGTATTATCTCCCACGTCATGCTTTTCTACTTTCCCATTTATATTGAGGCTTATTTCACCCATGTTTTTTCCTCCTATTTAAACACTATTAAAACAGGTATGTTATGAGCCTGCCTAGTGATCGCGAAAACGTTTTTGAATTCCCAGTCAAAAATTGCTTAAATTTATTCAAAAATTCTATAGTTATTGGTCATAAAGTAAAGTAAAAAGTTTTCTTGACGTCATTCGTAAAACTGACGCTTAGTATGAAAAGTGAGGTTAAAAATGGAAAAGTATTTTGAGTCGCCAGAAACTTTAATTGAGTCTCTGAAACAGTCTAAATACATCTTAAACAAGAATTTAGCCGTTGCCGTCTATCTATCTCTAGCAAGAAAAAAGCCTTTGTTTCTAGAGGGTGAAGCGGGAGTAGG
>CACAFI010000019.1 GCA_902531755.1 uncultured Alphaproteobacteria bacterium | reverse complement strand
TTCAGGTCGAATGGGATCTCAAATAATCAGAAGAGTCGCTACATCCTCTGCTATGCAGTTACACTGCGCTGTTGAGCACAAGGGACACAACTGGGTAGGACAGGATTGTGGAAAAAAACTGCTAGGTGAAGAGAATAATATTTTGGTAACAGATGATTTAAAATTGGCTCTTGAGGGAGCCGAAGCTGTTATCGATTTTAGCACGCCAGACACCTCATTGGAATGTGTCAAGATTTGTGCTCTAACCGACACTGCCCATGTAATCGGTACGACGGGCTTTGACCGAGAGCAAGAAAATGAAATTTTTGAGTATGCAAAAAAAGTCGTTATTGTGAAGGCAGGAAATATGAGCCTCGGAATAAACGTATTAACGAGCTTAGTTGAGAAGGTTTCATCTTCTCTAGACCTAGATTTTGATATAGAAATTTTGGAAATGCACCACCGAAATAAAGTTGATTCCCCATCTGGAACTGCTTTAATGCTGGGTGAAGCAGCAGCTATGGGCAAGGGGAAAAGTCTTGCAGCATTAAGGTTAGCCGCACGTGAGGGCATATCAACTAGTCGAGAAAAGGGTTCAATAGGGTTTGCTTCTCTTAGAGGTGGTGGCGTCATAGGTGAACACGAAGTGTCTTTCACATCTGACTCAGAACGAATATCTATTAAACATGAAGCATTCTCGAGAGATATTTTTGTTAACGGAGCAATAAAAGCAGCTTTATGGACTAAAGAAAAGGAAGCTGGTCTATATGATATGTTAAATGTTTTAAATTTGAGTAAATAAAGATATGAAATTTATTAATAAAACTTTAGCTTTTTTGCTGGTTTTTTGTTTGCCCTCAGTCGTATTTTGTAAAACATTTACAAATTGTGGGGGAAATTTTGGTGACTTTTTAAAAGAAGCAGAAAGGCATGCAGCCAAACTTGGTGTTAATAGTGAAGTATTAAAAAAAACCGTTAGACAGACAAAATTCAATCCAACAATTATCAATCTTGATAGAAAACAAAGAAGTTTCAAATTGAGCTTCCTTGATTTCTCGAAAAGAGCAATCAATGATTATAGATTGGTAAACGGGAAAAAAAAATTTAAGAAACACCAAGTTGTTTTTGATGAAGCCTTTTCTCTATATGGAGTGCCTAAAGAGGTAATCACAGCGTTTTGGGCTATGGAAACTGATTTCGGAGCTGTTCAGGGAGATTTCAATACACTAAACTCTTTGGCTTCTCTAGCATTTGATTGCAGAAGGCCTGAGCTTTTTCAACCAGAGTTGATCGCAGCAATGCAATTGATTGAGCGTGGTGATATTGATTACGATACAACGGGAGCTTGGGCTGGAGAAATAGGGCAAGTTCAAATGTTACCACAGGATATTTTTGAATTTGGAATTGATGGTAACCAGGATGGTAAGATCTCTTTAAAAGAGACCCCTGAAGATGCCATTTTAACAGCTGCCAACTTGATAAATCATATGGGTTGGGTCAAAGGGATCCCTTGGCTAGAGGAAGTGATATTACCTGAAGATTTTTACTGGGAATTAGCAGGTTTTGGAAGAGAAAGAGCTCTAAAAGATTGGAAAGGCTTGGGGCTAAAATTAAGAAACAAGAAATTGAGAACAGATGAAAACCTTTATTCAACGCTTTTATTACCCCAGGGAAAGGATGGTCCAGCATTTTTGGCGTTTAAAAATTTCGAGGTTTATTTAAAATGGAATGATAGTTTTATCTATACCGTGACAGCAGCTCACCTAGCAAAAAGGCTTGGAGGAGCAAAAAAATATAAGCATAATAATCCTTCAGATATTTTAGATATTGAATCAATGATAAGATTGCAAAATGTTTTGAAATCTAGAGGACATGATGTTGGAAAAGTAGACGGTATTTTGGGTGCAAAGACTAGACAGGCTGTAAGGTTGGTGCAGTTAGAATTTGGTCTTGCAGGGGATAGCTGGCCAACAAATGAGCTTCTTAAAAAGCTTTCAATGAATTAGCTACGAGTTTTGAATAAAGTATTTGAACCCGTTATCTACAAGTTTCTCCATGGCTTTTTTTTTGCTCATGATTACAAAACTATGACCTTTTTCTAGTTGCGTTGTTTTTCTAATAGTTACAGTACATCTGTAAATATGGCAGATTTTATGGGCCCAAATATTATACTCCGGCATAAAAGTAAAGCGTTGGAATACTCCTTCTTTTCTTTGCACTTTAATACCCCAACCTGTCTCTTCTAATACCTCTCGATACAGTGTGTGTATGAGCGATTCATTCTCATTCCAGCCTCCCCCAGGTAACTGAACCTCAATATTATTCTCTGAAGTGATCTGTTCGGTTAAAAGAAATTTGTTCTTATGGAAAATAATAGCATATGCACCAACTCTCCTATGGTACCTAACTTTACGATTAATCCTTTCACCAAACAGCTTCAACGCGATCTACCTAATTATTGTTGTTTTCGTATTTAATATTAAATAAACATCAATAACCACTTAATAAAACAATGAAATACATGAAAAATAAATTTGTTGACTCAGTTTTACCTTTCCAGATTGATGATAAGAATCTTAGAGGTCGCTTTGCACACATAGAGAAATTAGCTTCTGACACAATAAAAAACCATTGCTTCCCAGATGAAGTTTGTAAACTCCTATTCGAAGCGCTACTTCTCACTATTTTAATAGGAGAGATGATTAAAATAAGATGGAGACTTTCTTTACAGATAAGAGGTAATAAGAGTGTCAAGCTATTGGCAACAGATTATTATGCTCCAAAGGAGCAAGGAAAGCCTGCAAATATAAGAGCATATGCAGATTATGATAAAGACGCTACGAATTTAAATCTGAGCTCAGGATTATTTGCAATTACTATTGATCAAGGGAAAAATATGGAGCCATATCAGGGCATTACCCCAATTATTGAGGGTAGTCTCAGTAAATCTGCCGAAAATTATTTTTTTCAGTCAGAGCAAATTAAAACGTTTTTTTACTTAAGTATAACTAAGAAGCACAGTGCAAAAAATGGAAGGAATTGGAGTGCCTTTGGGTTTATGTTGCAAGCATTACCAAGCGAACATAATTATAAATCTATAGATGATCATGCCTGGGATACATTAAAGGAAAGAATAATTGACCAAACAATAGAGTATTCAATCAGTAAAGAGTTTAATCAATATCTTTTTTTAGACAATATTTTTCAAACCGACACATTAACAGTATTTAAAGAGACAAAGCTAAGATTTGGATGTTCGTGTAAACGAAAGACACTACTCTATACTTTAGCTAAATATCCAATAGAGCAGTTAGAAGAAATGTGCGATAAGCAGAAAAAAATTTCTGCGAACTGTCAGTTCTGTGGACGAAAATTTCAATTTTCAATCAAACAAATTCTTAGTTATCATGAAAGTTAATTTTTCAAAAAAAGAAGAAGTGATAAAAAAAATAAAAGGTATTATCCATCCTACTTACTATCATAGTAATTTTGCGAGAAAATCAGATACTACTTTTGACCTAAACTTAAAACAAAATAGAACGATTGTAAATTTACACCCTGCTTCTGTCCTTATCCCGTTACAATATGAAAATTCCATTTGGCAAGTTATACTTACTCGTCGCTCAATGAATATGAAAAAGCACTCGGGGCAAATTTCTTTTCCAGGGGGCAAGTTTGAGGACGAGGATAAAAGCCTAGACGGCACAGCTCTACGAGAAGCTTTTGAGGAAATTGGTTTAAGCTCTATAAATGTAAGCCTATTAGGCTCTTTACCTTCGCATGAAACTGTAACCGGTTTCAGGATATTTCCGTTTATTGGAGTTGTAAGTGGATATGAGATTCAAATAAATAGCCCAGGGGAAGTATCTGAGGTATTTAAAGTGCCGCTTGAGTTTTTATTAGATAGGAAAAGGTATTCGAAGCATTTAGTGAAATGGAATAGAGAAAAACGATCATTTTTGGCCGTTCCTTATGGGCCGTATTATATTTGGGGCGCTACTGCACGAATTCTTTATAATTTGTCAAAAATCTTTTCGAGTTAGATATCTCATATGAAAAAAGTAAACATAGCGAAGATTTTTGGTGCAGAAGTAAAAGAGCTTATGTGTCTATTAAGATCATCAGGGAAGGAATGCTATGTAGTTGGAGGAGCAATTAGGGATTTACTGCTTGGACAAGAAAAATTTACAGATGTTGATTTAACCACTTCTTTGAGTGTTGAGCAACTGAAACAAATGCTTGATCAAAACCAAATAAGTTTCGACGATAGAGCAATCAGGTATGGTAGCTTGACAGTTAGCACTCAAAAAAGAAGACTGCAAATAACATCGTTTAGAAAAGACATTCGAACTTTCGGCAGGTCGGCTGATATAGAACTCGTAGAAAATATAGAAGAGGACGCAAAGCGACGCGACTTCACAATTAACGCCTTTTACTGTTCTTACAATGGAGAAATAATCGACCCTTTAGGAAATTTAGAGGATTTGAATAAAAGAAGGTTATGCTTTATTGGTGATCCCGAGAAGAGAATAACAGAAGACTATTTGAGAATATTAAGATATTTTCGTTTTATTGCAGTTTTAGATTTAAAAAATAAAAATGTAGATCAAAAAGATTTATCGATCATCAAAAAGCACATGAATAGTATAAATGATTTAGGTTATGAAAGGGTAGCTAAAGAGATTAGAAAAATACTTCTTGCTACGTCCCCCTTATTTGCTTTGAAGCTTATGAATGAAGTGGATCTATATAAAACATTACTGGGAATTTATTCTCAAGATTCAGTCCTAAAGTTAGAAAAACTGGAATGTAGATTTAATTTAACACCCTCTTTGGTCAGAAGACTATTGGCTCTTGAAATACAAAAACCAATTCCTCTAATGTTAAAAAAAGAAAAAAAATATTTTAATCAGCTAAGTGATCTGATGAATTTCGACTACAATCCTGATTATCTGGGGTACAAATTGGGTGAAAAAGCCAGCTTAGATTTTCTCATCATAAAAGAAGTTAAAGACGGATACAGTATAAAGGCCAAAGATATAGAGAAAATAAAAAAAGCGTCTAAAAAAATTTTCCCAATAAAATTTTCAGACGTTCATCCTTTAACAAAAAACCTAAATATAACCAAAGAAAAAATAAATCTAATGGAAATATTTTGGATAAGTTCTGGGTTCAAAGCATCTAAAGGAAAGTTGCTAGGTTTGCTAAGCTAAATCCACTCAGCTGTCGGAGGTAAGCTCATTAATACTGCTTCTATATTGTGTCCTGTCTGTAAGCCAAACTTTGTACCTCTGTCGTAAACTAAGTTAAACTCGGCATAAAGACCTCTCTTTTTTTCTTGAATTTTTTTATCCTCCAGAGTCCAGTCTTTCAAGTAATGTTTTTTTACTATTGGTATGTAAGCTTCAAGAAATGCCTCTCCAACATCTCTGGTGAAAGAAAAATCCTTTTCCCAGTTACCAGTGCAGAGATCATCAAAAAATATTCCACCTACTCCTCTAGCAACTTTTCTATGTGGTATGAAAAAATAATCGTCAGCCCATTCCTTAAATTTTTTGTAGTAAGTTTGATTATGCTTATCACATCTCTTTTTCAGAGTTTTATGAAAGAAATTAGTATCTTCCTCAATTGGGATTGATGGGTTTAAGTCAGTACCTCCTCCAAACCACCATGCATGAGGTGTCCAAAACATTCTTGTGTTAAGGTGTATCGCAGGCGTAAGCGGGTTTCTCATATGAGCTACAAGACTAATGCCAGATGCCCAAAATCTGGGGTCATCCTCAAGCTCGGGAATAGCTTTTCTTGCTGTAATGCTCTTTTGAGCGTCTGGTGCGAGGTTTCCATATACGGCGGATACATTGACACCTACTTTCTCAAAAATTCGACCACCTTTAAGCGTTGCCATGACGCCCCCACCGCCGTCTTTTTTGTCACCTGTTTCCCTTGTGGTGCTCTTTCTCTCAAATTTTTTTGGAGCAATATTATTCTTGGGAGCTAACTTTAAGTGATCTGTTTCCAATGTTTCAAATTCTTTGCAAATCTTATCTCTTAAATCTTTGAACCATTGTTCTGCTTGATCTTTTTGCTGTTGACTTACCATGATGTGCTCAATTTTTTTTAACTCTTTAAAAGATAATGCTAATAATAAGATAGCATATGAAATCCTTTTAGATAAATGAAAATAAGACTAGATCAATATATAATGGAATTAGGTTTGGCAGGGTCAAGAAATAGGGCCCAGGAGTTAATTAAGGAAGGCTTTGTTTTACTTAATGAAAAAATTTGTAATAAGCCTGCTAAAGAAATAAAAAAAGGATCAAATGTTTCTATAGTTGAACAGCGGCAATGGGTAAGTCGAGGGGGAAAAAAATTGTTTGAGGCACTAAAAATTTTTAAGATAAAGGTGAAGGGGAAGATTGCCTTAGATGTTGGGTCGTCTACGGGAGGCTTTACGCAAGTTTTACTGCATGAGGGGGCAAAAAAAATTATAGCAGTTGACGTTGGAACGGACCAACTGCATTCTTGTCTGAGAAATGTCCCACGTATTTCTGTTCTAGAAAAAACGGATATAAGAGATATATCGTCAAGCCTTACAGGTTTTTTTGACTTAGTTGTTGTAGATGTCGCGTTTATTTCAATATCAAAAATTATTAAACATGTTGAGATTGTTTCAAAAAAAGGGGGAAATATTATTTTGTTGTATAAACCTCAATTCGAGGTAGGAAAGCAGAATATTTCAAAAAGCGGCTTAGTTAAGAAGAAAACTGATACTCAAAAAAGGCTTAGTGATTTCTTGAACTCCTTAGATAATTCAGGCCTGGATTTTCTTCGAAGTAAAAATGCTAATATAACAGGAAAAAAAGGAAATCAGGAAATCTTCATACACCTCAAAAAGCGATAATTACCTAGCCTATTTTTCCAGATTTGTCCCCAACTTGCCCTCTATGCAGTAAAAAGTGATCCAAAATAATACAAGCTACCATGGCTTCTCCTACGGGTACTGCTCTTATTCCTACACAGGGATCATGCCTTCCCTTTGTCGAAACTGCCGTTGAGAACCCTTCTTTAGAGATGGATTTTCTCTCGCTCAAAATTGATGATGTGGGCTTAACAGCAAATCTTGTGACAATATCTTGGCCCGACGTTATACCGCCTAAAACGCCTCCTGCATTATTGGATGTGAAAGATATTTTATCATTTTCTAAAAAGATTTCATCAGCATTTTCCATTCCTTCAATCTCAGCAGCTTGCATGCCAATACCTATTTCAACACCTTTTACAGCATTTATAGACATCAGGCCACTAGCTATATCTGCATCTATCTTTGCATATAGAGGTGCTCCTAGTCCTGCGGGTACGCCTTTAGCAATGACTTCAATCATTGCACCAACAGAATTACCATTTTTCCGTAGCTCTTTTATATATTTCTCCCAATTTGGGACCATAGCCTTGTCGGGACACCAAAAGTCATTTTGTTGAATTGTAGTTGCAGAAAAATTCTTTCTTTCAATTTCCATTTTTCCAATGCGTATTAGATAACCTGTAATCTCTATACCGGGAGCCAGATCTGCTAAAATCTTTCTAGCTATTCCCCCTGCTGCCACTCTTGATGCTGTTTCTCTCGCTGAGGATCTTCCACCTCCTCTATAGTCTCTTATACCATATTTAAGATGGTATGTAAGGTCAGCGTGACCTGGTCTAAAGGTATTTGCAATTTCACTATAGTCTTTTGATCTTTGGTCTTGATTTTCAATAAATAATTGAATAGGAGTGCCTGTGGTTACACCCTCAAATGTTCCGGAGAGTATTTTTACTTTATCCAATTCTTTTCTCTGAGTTGTATACTTGCTTTGACCTGGTCTTCTTCTGTCTAACCAAGGTTGTATATCGGCCTCACTGAGTTTTACTCCAGGCGGGCACCCATCAACTGTCGCTCCAATCGCTCTACCATGGCTTTCACCCCAGGTAGTTACTTTAAATAAGTGGCCAAATGAATTAATCGACATTTGAAACAATCTTTCTATTTAGATTTGATGTTATTAAATTCATCTATAATAAATGAAAAGAGCCTACTGCCTACTAAATTAAACTTTTTTATTTTTGTATGGTGCCCAAAGCTTTTTATTTGTTAAGTAAAGCAATACGGAAAGAAGTAAGAGAAGTAATACCGCTCTGAAGCCAGTCTCTTTTCTTACATTCAACTTCGGTTCTGCTGCCCACATTAAGAATGCTGCTACATCCTCGGCTTCCTGTTCTAGGGTTGCTTCTGTTCCATCCATATATTCGACATCATCACCATAAAGAGGTTGGGCCATCGCTATCCATCCACCAGGATAAAGTTTGTTCCCATATAAAACGGAACCTGCTTGTTCTTTTTCCTCTTCGCTGTAACTTTTCAAAAGGGACACAATATACTCTGCTCCGCCCACTCGCGCTTTCGCCATGAGGCTTAAGTTGGGAGCGTTCTCTACCATCGACCCACTGAAGTAGTCGGATGGTACTGCGCTTCTATCGTCGTCAATATCAGCGTCATAAATATCAAACTGGGCTGCATATGCTTTGACTTGCTCAGGAGGTAGTTCAGGTCCACCCTTGTCACCAAGGTTACGATAAGCGACGTGCTTTAGTCCATGACAACCCGCACATACTTCGGTAAACACTTGAAGCCCACGTTGTAATTGCTGCTTATCATATGTCCCGAAAATTCCTTCAAATGAAAAATCAACATCTTCAATCTTTCCAACTGCGCCAGCAGAATTTGCTTGATTTACAAAGATAAGCTGGGTGGCTAAAACCAGTTGGCAAATGATGGCTTTTAGGAAAGTCTTACTCTGCAGGTTCATATGCACCTCCGTTAGACGGAACGCCTTCTTTGGAAGAGCTTTCCTTTGTTTCACTCTTCTTCATTTTTCTGTTCCAATCTTCTTCAATTGTCTTTGGTTGCTCATCTGGGGTTTCAGTGACTCCTAACAATGGAAGAATTACCAAAAAGTAGGCAAACCAGTAAGTAGAACCGATAAGCGATATTGTTGAATAAGGTTGCTCAGCAGGTTTTGCACCTACCCAAGTAAGTACAAAAAAATCTAGAACCAATAAAGCAAACCACCATTTGAATTGTGGTCTGTATCTTCCTGAGCGAACTGAAGATGTGTCAAGCCAAGGCGCAAGTGCCATCACTGCAATAGCACCGAACATAGCAAGTACACCAAAAAATTTCGCGTCAATTATTCCCCCCGAAATCAAAGAGGCGAATTGAACCACCCATACATCGGCTGTGAAAGCACGAAGTATTGCATAAAATGGTAAAAAGTACCATTCTGGAACAATATGGGCTGGTGTTACTAGTGGATCGGCTTCAATGTAATTATCAGGATGTCCGAGATAATTTGGAATAAAGCCTACGATAGCCGCAAATATGGCCAATATTATCCCAAGCGCCACAAGATCTTTGATTACGAAATAGGGAAAAAATGGCAAGGTATCTTTTTCAGCTTCTTCCTTAGAGGTGCGCCTAACTTCCACACCCGTGGGGTTGTTATTTCCAGTAGTATGGAAAGCCCAAATATGCGTTACAACCAATCCAAGTATAACGAAGGGTAATAAGTAATGAAGGCTGAAAAATCTTGTTAGCGTTGCGTTATCTACTGCCGGACCTCCTAGTAGCCAAGTTTGCAGTGACTCTCCTACAAATGGAATAGCCCCGAACAGACCGGTTATAACGGTAGCTCCCCAAAAAGACATTTGGCCCCACGGTAGCACATAGCCCATAAACGCAGTTGCCATCATCGCTAAGTAAATCAACATTCCTATTATCCAAGTAACCTCGCGGGGTTCTTTGTAAGAACCGTAATATAAACCTCGAAAAATGTGCATATACACCGCTATGAAAAATAAAGAAGCACCATTGGCGTGAATATACCTGATAGCCCAACCACCGTTCACATCACGCATTATGTGTTCGACACTGTCAAACGCATAATCTACATGAGGCGTGTAGTGCATGACTAAAATAATCCCGGTAATTATTTGAAGGACAAGACAAAAGGTTAATACGATCCCCCAAATCCACATCCAGTTTAAATTTTTTGGAGTAGGGATCATTAAGGTGTCATAAACAAGTCTTCCGATAGGTAGTCTTTTGTCTAACCAAGTCTCAAACCCTTTTTTGGGTTCATATTTATCGTGTGGTATGCCGCCCATTTTTATTTCCTTTTTGTCTTTAACCTAGTTTCAATATTCCATCAACAGACAACGATGCAACGGGAATAGGTAAATTTGTAGGAGCTGGTCCCCTTCTAATTCTACCTGCCGTATCGTAGTGAGATCCGTGGCAGGGACAGAACCATCCTCCGAAATCTCCTGCATCACCAAGTGGAACGCATCCGAGATGAGTGCATACTCCCATCATCACGAGCCACTCACCTTTTTCATCTAATGTCCTAAATTTATCTGACGCATCACCGTCTTTTAGGTTTGCGTTTTGTGCGTTCTTGTCAGGCAAGTCTTCTAAGCTTACCTCTCGAGCAGCTAAAATCTCTTCATCTGTGCGTCTTCTGATAAAAACCGGTTTCCCCAACCATTTCACTGTTAACTGTGATCCAGGCGCCAAATCATTGACATCCACTTCTATGGACGACAGCGCTGCAACATCGGCTGAAGGGTTCATTTGGTTGACTAAAGGCCATACCGCGGCTCCGACAGTTACCGCTCCGACCGCAGCAGTTGAGATATATAAAAAGTCGCGTCTGTTGCTTTTTTTATTATCGTTTGTTTCTTCCATCTAAATTCCGTTCTAATGCCCAATTTATATAGGAGTTTATATAACGTAATTTATTATTTTTCAATAGCTTGTCTATTGGACTATAAGACGCACTAAAATTTAAAAAATCTATGTATAGTGTAAATATGAGAATTTCTATTTTTCAACCGGACATACCTCAAAATTTAGGAGCACTTCTAAGGATTTCTGCTTGCCTTAATGTACCGTTGGACATAATCGAGCCATGTGGATTTGCTTTTTCGGAAAAAAAATTAAAGAGGACCGCAATGGACTATATTAGACACGCAGACTTTAGGACCTTTATTGATTATCAAGCCTTTATGGATCAGCAACAAAAAGAATGCCCGAATTCAAGGGTGATTCTTCTTACAACGAAAAGTAAAAAAAATTATCTGGATTTTAGATTTCAGAAAAATGATAGATTGCTGCTAGGTAGAGAAAGTGCCGGAGTTCCTGAATATGTTCACGAATCGGTGGATGAAGCTGTGACCATAGAAATGCCAGGCAAAGGACGATCTTTAAATGTTGTAGTGAGTTGTGTGATGGTTTTATCCGAAGCTATAAGGCAAACTAGAGACTTGTAATGTTATATCACTTAATGGTTATATTGCAGTAATGACAAATTGAAAATGGAATCGTAAATATGTTAGATCAAACAAATCTCAGCGTTATGCTAAAAAATAAAAACCTTCTCAAAAACAAAGCATATATCAATGGTGCTTGGGTAGAGGCTAAAAGTGGAAAAACTTTTGAGGTGGTTAATCCTTCTAATGGAAATTTAATAGTAAATGTTCCAGATTTGGATGTTAATGATGCTAGAATTGCAATTGATGCTGCGTATGAGGCTTTCCCCAACTGGAGTAAAAAGACTGCGAAAGAAAGAAGTATAATTCTAAATAAGTTCTGCAAACTAATGTTAGAAAATGCCGATGATCTAGCTGCAATCCTTACCGCTGAAATGGGAAAACCGTTGGCAGAAGCAAAGGGCGAAATTACTTATGGAGCTAGCTTTATTGAATGGTTTGCCGAGGAAGGAAAAAGAGTTTATGGAGAAACCATTCCTGGACACCAAGAAGACAAAAGAATAATAGTGTTGAAGCAGCCAGTGGGCGTGGTCGCTTCTATAACTCCTTGGAATTTTCCTAATGCAATGATTACCAGAAAATTAGGCCCAGCATTGGCTGCTGGTTGCTGTTTTGTAGCAAAAGCACCAGAAGACACTCCATTATCCGCTTTGGCTCTTTGCGATTTGGCGGAGGAAGCAGGAATTCCAAAAGGAGTATTCTCAGTTCTAACTACTTCTGACCCGGTCGAAATAGGCAAAGAATTATGCTCAAATAATAAAATTCGAAAACTTACTTTTACTGGATCAACAGAAGTTGGGAAAAAACTTCTGAAACAAGGAGCAGATCAAGTATTAAAGATGTCCATGGAGTTAGGGGGTAACGCACCATTTATTGTATTCGATGATGCTGATATTGAAAAGGCGGTTGAGGGGGCAATAATTTCTAAATTCAGAAATAATGGTCAAACATGTGTGTGTGCAAATCGAATCTACGTTCAGGATAGAGTGTATGATATATTTGCCAAGAAGTTGGAAGAAGCCGTTTCAAAGATGGTGGTAGGGGACGGTTTTGCTACATCGAGTACCCTTGGTCCATTGATCACGAACGAAGCCCTTAAAAAGGTTGAGGAGCACATTAAAGATGCCTTAAAAAAAGGTGCTACAGCTCAATGCGGTGGAAAGAGACATAGCATTGGCGGCACGTTCTTTGAACCAACGATACTAACTAATGTTGATAAGTCGATGTTAATTGCGGAAGAAGAAACTTTTGGCCCCGTCGCACCTTTATTCCTATTTAAAGATGAAGACGATGTTATATCACAAGCAAATAATACTATATTCGGTCTGGCTTCGTACTTTTATGCCTCAGATCTCAAGCGTGTTTGGAAAGTAGCAGAGGCTTTGGAATACGGTATGGTAGGCATAAACACGGGCTTAATCTCTACAGAGGTGGCGCCCTTCGGAGGAGTGAAGCAGTCTGGACTAGGTCGTGAGGGATCGCATCATGGGATTGATGAGTATTTGGAATTGAAATACCTCTGTCTATCGCTTTAGTCTTTAGCAACGAGGCTTTCAGCGCAGTAATTTTGAACCTTAAGCGGATAAATTTCACCTATTTTGAGAGGGGTGTTCGTTGTAATTTCAGTGAAATCTTCGGCCCGTCCTTTGTATTCAGACTCCATCAGAACTGATAGCGTCTCGTCTTTTAGTTTTGCAAAGTGTTGCATTTTTTTTTGCTGAGCGAGATCTCTTAGGACCTTTGAGCGCCTTGATATTTCATGCTTATTGACTTGTGGCATGCGACTCGCGGGTGTGTTTGGACGTCCAGAGTATGGAAAGATGTGTAGCCAGCTAATATCGCACTCATCTACAAGATTAATAGTATCTAAAAACATTGTATCGCTTTCTGTTGGAAAGCCCGCAATTAGGTCCGCACCAAATGTCAACTCTGGCCTGACGGCCTTTAGGTTTCTGCATAAATCAATCGCCTGCTCTCTAGAATGCCTTCTTTTCATTCTTTTAAGTATAAGGTTGTTGCCTGATTGCAGAGAAAGGTGGAGATGTGGCATCATCCGTTTGTTGGTTTTAAAAACATGTAGGAGACTGTCATCCATTTCACTAGCGTCTAAAGATGAAAGTCTCAAGCGAGGTAACATAGGAACTTCATCCAATATTCTGATTACTAAATCACCAAGTTTGTCATTGCCAGCCAGATCCAAACCCCAACTCGTTATATCAACGCCCGTTAACACAATTTCTTTGAACCCCTTTTCAACAAGATTATTTATTTTCTCTAAAATCGTATCCGTTGCGACTGATTTTGAAAAACCTCTACCTTGTGGAATTATGCAAAAGGTACAAGAGTGGTCGCATCCATTTTGAATTTCTAGATACGCTCTTGATCTTTTTGTGAAATTGGGAAGAATTTTGGTCGTTTCTTGTTTTAACTTGACCTTTGAATTTCCAAAAAAACCTGACCGCCCACTTTTTACAATATCTCTCCAAATTGCTTCATCTAGTTTAACATCATTTCCAACAACTACATCAACTTCAGGCATGTTTATGTAGTCTTCTTTCTCAATATGTGCATCGCATCCTGAAACAACAACTCTATTGTTTGGAGATGATTTTTTAAGTTGGCGAACATACTTTTTACTATTTTTAGCTGCTTCTTTTGTAACTGAGCAGGTATTAACGAAAGTAAGATTCTTAACATCTAATTTTTCTGTTATTGACTTAATCGTTTCAGTCTCAAACGTGTTCAGTCGGCATCCAAGAGTTTTAAATTTCATTGTTACTCAGTTTCGAATCAAATTGTAGCGTCCAGAAAATACATGCTTGGTCGGCCCAGTCAACCAAACGCCGGTAACTTTTTTTTCAACCTCGACAGTTCCTCCCTCAAGTTCAACCATAACCCTATTGTCAAGTAGATCTCTCCTTATCCCCGCATCAACTGCCGCACAGGAAGAAGACCCAGATGCTAATGTGATACCAACTCCTCTCTCCCAGACCAGCATTTTAATGTGAGCTCTGTCAAAGATTTTAACAAATTGAACATTTGTTTTTTGAGGAAACAATACATTATTCTCAATAAGTGGCCCCTGATTTTGAACATCTATTTTATTCAAGTCATCAACAAAAAATGTGCAATGAGGGTTGCCAAAGTTTGTTACGGTTGGCTCCCCTTCGAGTGGAAGTTTTAAAGTTGAGACTTCTTTCGACAAGGGTATTTCATCCCAATCTATTTTTGGCTTGCCGATATTTACCGATATCAATTTATTATTTTTTTTATAGCACTCAATAACCCCATTGGGAGTTTCTATATTAAGTGTTTCTCCTCCAGTTTCCTTAAAAAGGATGCTGGCTATACATCTTGTGGCATTTCCACAAGTAGCGGAGACCGAACCATCTGAATTCCAAAAAAGAGCGTATGCTAAGACATTATCGCTATTATTGTTGTTTATAAAAACAAGTTGATCACATCCAATACCATAATGCCGATCGCAGATCAGTTTAATTTCATCATTATTTAGTTCCAATTGTTGATTGCGATTATCAATAATTACAAAATCATTTCCACAACCGTGCATTTTGGTAAATTGTAGTTCCAATCACTTCCCCGTAATTTTCTAAAACTATAAGTAACCTAATTTTGTTTTAACGTCATTTAATATAATTGAAGACTTGACCAAATAGTAAGTAAATAATAAAACTCAAGTGTGGGCCCGTAGCTCAGTTGGTAGAGCAACTGACTTTTAATCAGTGGGTCACAGGTTCGAACCCTGTCGGGCTCACCATCAAAAAAAGGTTTAGCTTACAACGAATCCGATCATTGGACTTATCACTACAATGTAATAATTTCAAAAATCATAAAACCTTGGCTTAGTTTTTTATGATTATGATAGATCAACTATTTCTCTAGGCATGTCTTTATCCCCAACAAGTCCCATTAACGCATTAAAAAAACCCTCTATTTGTTCTTTCTTTACGTTTCTTGTTATAAATACCAGTTTTGTTTGTTTATCGTCATCAGGCCATTTTTCTAACCAATGAATGGGATGAAAAATATGTTGGACCCCGTGAATAACCGCTGGTCGATCTTTACCCTCAATATTTATTATTCCCTTTAACCTGAGTAAGTCTGGGCCCATTTGCGCCATTAATAAGTCCTTAAAGAGACCAAATGCCATCATGTTAACAGGTTTATCACTAGTCATGGAAAAAGCTTCAATATTCTCGTCATGCCGATTTACATTGACATGTTGGTGGTCATGGTCACGGTCGTGAACAGAGTCCATACTCTCTGCAGCAAGCCACTCCTTAACATCTCTTGATTTGCTATAAGGATCATATGCGCCCAAATCAATTAAGTCTGAAATTGAAACATCTCCAAAGCTACTTTTTATAATTTTTATCGAAGGATTTATCGCTCTTAATCGCGTTTCCAATGATATTTCTCTATCTTTTTCTATTAGATCAATTTTACTGATTATAATGCGTTCGGCTAGCGCAGCTTGTTTGACTGCCTCTGGCTGTAAATCTAATGTTTTTTCTCCATTTGTTGCATCAACTACTGTGATTACGCCATCAAGAGTATAAATTCGTTGCAAATCCATCGAGCTAATCAAAGTGTGAATAATGGGAACAGGATCAGCAAGTCCTGTCGTCTCTATTATGACTTTATCAAAATAAGAGATGTCTCCTTTCGACATTTTATTTACTAAATCGAGCATTGTCTTCTGGAGATCGCCTTGAATAGTACAGCAAATACACCCATTTTGTAGCTCGACAATATTTTCATCGCTGTGTTCTACCAAAGCATGATCTAGTCCAACCTCACCAAACTCATTAATGATTACCGCGACATTCTTCATTTCTGCTTTTTTAAGCAAAGCGGAGAGCAAAGTTGTTTTGCCGCTTCCGAGAAAACCTGTGATTACTGTTACTGGTTTAGGTGCAAACTTATCCATTTCTCTCATCTCAATTAAGTTATTTTTATCCTGGGCCGAAAGCGCTCTTTAAGCAAAGAAAAGGTCAGAGTAAGAAGAAATATTAACGATGCTACACAGACAATTGATGGACCCGTTGGAGTATCAAACACATAAGAGGCGTTAAAGCCTAATATTGCCGATAACGCTCCTATCAAGGAGGCAAATATAGCCATTTTCTCTGGTGTCGATCCAAGTGAACGCGAAGAAGCGGCCGGTATGATTAACAGAGCGATAATAAGAAGTACGCCGACAACCTTTATGCCGACGGCTACAACCACTGCTAACGCGATTGTCAGCACAAAGTTTTCTCTTTTGGGATATAGGCCGCTTGCAGCTGCTAAATCTTCATTTAGAGTACACAATAAAAGCGCTGACCATCGCCAAATCAATAAAAGTAATACAAGAGCTAAACCTAACCAAATCAATAAAACATCTGTTTTGGATACAGCCAGAATATCCCCAATTAGATAGGCCATGAGCTCTATACGTACCCCAGAGATGAAAGAAACTATTATTAAACCTAATGCCATACATGAATGACCTGCAACCCCAAGAAGAGTATCTAAAAACAGTGACCGGCCTTGACCAATTGTAACTGCTGTAGCCATAATTACAGATACAAACAACGCTCCTGCAAATACTGAAAATTCAAACATTAAAGACAATGATATACCTAAGAGAGCGGCATGGGCTGTTGCCTCACCAAAGTATGCCATTCTTCGCCATACCACAAAACAACCTAAAGGAGCGGCTGCCAGAGAAACACCAACGCCAGCAAGAGAGGCTCTAACCATGAAGTCATCAAGCATTACTGTGATTTATCCTGCTTTTGTTTTCTTTGTGATTATGTTGGTAAAGAGCAAATGTACCATCTATATTTGAACCAAAAAGATCTCTATATTCTGGTGAAGAAGCGACCGATTGCGGTTCACCCTGGCAGCATATATGGCCATTAAGACAAATCACTCTATTTGATGCGCTCATAACTACATGTAAATCATGGCTTATCATCAGCACTGCGCAGCCAGAGGACTCTCGAACTTCCTCTATTTTTTTGTAAAATGCCGCTGATCCAGGTTGATCTAATCCGCGTGTAGCCTCGTCGAGCAATAAAACGTCAGGGTCATTCAATAAAGCACGTGCTAAAAGCACGCGTTGCAATTGACCACCTGACAGGCTGCTTATCTGTGTGGATAAATAATCTTCTGATCCCAAAATCTGTTGGGCTCTCAAGAGTCCTTGGTCATTACGATTATTCACAAGACTTAGAAATCGCTCGGCTGTCAAAGGGAGTGATCGGTCAACATTTAAAACTTGCGGTACATAGCCTACTTTTACACTCGGGCTCATAATTATTTTGCCGGAGGCGATAGGCGCTGAGCCAATTATCGCCTTGAAAAGAGTCGTTTTTCCTGATCCATTTGGACCAACTATGGTAACAATTTCACCACTGCTAACAGAAAGATTTATGTTTTCTAGTACTTTTTTATTTCCATATTGTACATTTAGACTCTGAACCTCAATGAGCATTATCTAATCTCTGCATTTTCACAAGTGCTACAAATTCCAGTCAATTCAATAGTGGTTTTTTCAATTTTGAAATTTGTTATTTCGGGACTTGGAAGGTTAAGCCCACTTTTCTCTTCACTGACCTCCGCTACTTTCTCACATTTTCGACAGATAACAAAAGTAGGAAAATGCGAGTGTTTTGGGTTCGAACAGGCGATAAAGGCATTTAAACCCTGTACTTTATGAACAAAGCCATGTTCAATTAAAAAGTCAAGAACCCGATAGGCTATCGGTGGAGATGATGAAAACCCTGCCTTCCCTAACTTGTCAAGAATCTCGTAAGCGCCTAGAGGCTTGTGGTCCTCGATTAAAATTTCAAAAACTTTTCGACGTAAAGGAGTTAGTTGTAATTTTTTCTGGATGAAATAATCCTCGATCTGTGTTATCGCATCGCCAAAGCAAGCCCCATGGTCATGACCTTCAAATATCTTTGAAGAATTTTCATTTTTTTTCTTTTTTTTCATCCGAATACGCGCTCTGTAGAATTAATCTTTACTTTGTTCAGATGTTAAGTTATATCATTACATGTTATAACATAACACACTAATCTAAATACCTCATGGAGAGCCAAATGTCTAATAAATTCCTTTCAACAACGTCAGCTTTTCTATTAAGCACCAGTATGCTAGTTGCAGATGTGCCGAAGGTTACAGTAGACATCGCGCCCGTTCATTCGCTAGTCTCCAGCATAATGGAAGGTGTGGGTAAACCAGACTTGATTATGCCAGCAGGAGCATCGCCGCACGAATATCAACTTAAACCTTCCAATGCAAAGTCATTGCAAGATGCTGATGTTGTTTTTTGGATAGGAGAGGATCTTACACCCTGGCTGGAAAATGGTCTCGAAAGTTTAGCGAAAAACGCTTCTATAACTTCTCTTCTAGGCGTTGATGGCATCGAACTCCTCAGTTTTCGCGAGGGAGCGTTATTTGAAGCACACGATCACGGAGACCATGATGACCATGATGACCATGATGACCACGAAGGTCATGCTCACGGAGAGCACGATCCTCATGCATGGTTATCACCAAAAATTGCGAAGGTATGGTTGAATTCTATTGCGGCAAAATTGTCGGAGGTTGACCCTGAAAATGCTGCAACTTATTTTTCAAATGCAAAATCGGCTAGAGATAATATTGACGCATTAGTGTCTGAAGTGAATTCCATACTAGATCCAATGAGAGAGAAGAAGTTTGTCGTTTTTCATGATGCTTATCAGTATTTTGAGAAAGATTTTGGTATTAGTGCGTCCGGAGCTATCTCATTAGGGGATGCTTCTGATCCAAGCCCCGCTCGTCTTGCCGAAATACGCAAAAGAGTGGTGGATGAAGCTGTCGAGTGTGTGCTTGCGGAGCCCCAATACAAACAGGGCCTAGTAAAAGCGGTTGTTGAGGGAACCAACGCAAATACGGCTGTTATTGATCCACTAGGCGTTAAATTAGAAACTGGCCCAAGTCTCTACGAAAACCTGATTCGAAACCTAGCAACCAACTTGGCTAAGTGCTTCTAACAAAAAAATACCAACCCACTTTTTAAGTGGGTTGGTTAACTCCTATTTATCTCTTTTTAAGCTTAATCTTAATTAAAGCAGTGATCCCTGTTATAGTCGGGCATGCAAAATGAACTTATATTAGAGCGGATTGAAAACCTTCGTGGGCAAAAACCGTATGAAGATAGATCCTCCTCACCATTTCTTTTTAATCATCTGTTTTTATTTACATTTTATAAGCTAGATTTTTTCCAGTCCACAATTTAGTCTACAACTCAAATATATTATCTAGAACTGTTACAGGTTGGGAAAAATTCATGAATAACAATAAGAAGGTAAAGGTGAAGAAAGGAATAAAACAATGATCCCCAAACTTAAACGCGATATCGCAACACACGCTTTTCATTTTTCTAATGCTCTGAAAGGTTTTAAAAATGCTTGAAAACACCGCCAAAAAAACTTAGACCATTTTGATAATGAAACGCAAAAATAGCCCTTGTATAGATGTTTGCCAGTTTTCTGGGAAAAATGGTTGGTGTAAAGGTTGTGGTCGGACCCGAGAGGAGGCAAGAAAATGGAGATCTATGAAACCCTTCGTTAAAACTGCGGTACTTAGGGATCTAACAAGAAGAATTGCTATTATTAAGCGTGAAGATTAATCCCTTAATTATTTATATTGAGATTTGCGGTTTCTCCGGTGTTGAAAAATATTAAGACTTATGGTTTATAATTTGGTCTTTATCTCCGACCAAGAAGCCACACAAAAAATATACCTCCCACGAAGCCGGTGACTATACCAATTGGCATGTCTTCAGGAGCCATAATGGTTCTAGCGGTTATATCTGCCCATAGAAGAAAAATTGCTCCTAATAGGGCGGAATAGGGTATTACGCGAATGTAATCACCTCCCACCATCATGCGAACGAGATGTGGGATCATAAGACCAACAAAACCTATTATTCCCGAAAAAGCTACCATTACCCCGGTAATAAGTGCACAAACAAAAAATACTTGAAGCCGAAATTGGGCTACTTTTATTCCAAGGGTCGCTGCTGTTTCATCACCAACAGTCATAGCGTTTAATACAGTCGTCTGGCTCCATAACCAAGCACCACAAAAAACCAATATAATAAGTGGATAGATAAGTTGATCCCATTGCGCAAAACCTAGTCCACCAAGCATCCAGAAAACAACAGTATGAGTGGCTCTTGGGTCACCGAAGAAAATCAAAATATTTGCTCCAGCCATTATTATAAACGAAACGGCAACCCCTGCGAGCACCAAGCGGTCAGCACTTGTAGCGCCAGCAATACGTGATACTCCCAGCACAATAAATGTCGCGCCTAAAGCTCCCAAAAAAGCTAGAAATGGAACCGTAAGAAGACCGAAAAATAGTCCCGTATGTAAAAGTGCTAATATTGCTCCAAATGCTCCACCAGATGATATGCCAAGAAGGTGTGGATCGGCTAATGGATTACGGGTTACGGCTTGGAGGCTAGCACCTACTATTGCCAACCCGGCCCCAACCATCATGCTCAAAAGACCGCGAGGAAACCTGATATCCCAAATAATGGCTTCACGCCCTTTACTCCAATATGGATCAATCGTCCCTGGTACAACTTTGTTTGCCAACACACCCCAGACAGTGCCAGTAGGTACGGCAACGGCCCCCACAGAGATTGCAATTGATAACGAAAAAACTAATAATGCAAATCCTATGAAAGCCAGATAGATAAGCATTGTAGATCTTTGTCTAGTATTTTTTACAACACTTAGAGTTTCCACGATTAAGTTATGATCCCCAAAACGCCTTTAAAAGAGTTTTTACCGCATTTATATTTCTGGGGCCTGGTGTGGCCTCAACATATTCTAAAGTTACAAAACGGTCGTTTTTAACTGCATCTAAATTTGCAAATGCAGGGTTTGACATCATCAACTCTCGCTTTTGTTCAGCAGTTACATTTCCATAGTTCACTATCACTATTACCTCTGGGTTCCTATCAATGACCTCTTCCCAATTAACTGTACCCCAACTTTTCTTAAAGTCATCCATTATGTTTGTTCCTCCTGCAGCCTCAATTAAAGCTGTTGGCATCGCATAAAGACCCGCAGTAAAGGGAGCATCTTCCCCACTATCATAAACAAAGACCCTTAATGGATTTGTACTTTTCAGGGTTTCTGTTTCCTTAGAAAGTTCTAGGCGATAACCATCCACTAACAACTTAGCTTTCTCTTCAACTCCAAAGATGCGGCCCAAATTCAATAGGTCATTATACATATCATCTATGCTCGCTTTATCCTTTTCCATTATGTGAGAGCAGCTTTCCGTAAGCTCGTAAACTTTTATGCCAAAGGGTTCCAATGTTTCAGGGGTAACTTCACCACCTACTTTCATTCCATAGTTCCAGCCAGCAAAAAAGAAGTCGGCATCTGCTCCCACCAGTACTTCTTTAGAAGGATATTTTTTCGATAATTCTGGCAGAGCATCAACCCCTTCCCGCATTTTGGCATCAAGTTTATTCCACCCAGATATACCTGTATAACCTACCATTCTATTAGTCAGCCCAAGAACTAACATCATCTCAGTCAAATTAACATCATTTGATATTGCTCTCTTGGGAGGTGACTCAAAAATAACCTCTCTATCACAACTCTTTACTTTTGTTTGCGCACTCGTAACCAATGCGGATTGCGAAATCAATAAGATAGTCAATACACCAGTTTTTAAAAATGAAGTTATTTTCATTTTTATTCTCCTTTGTTTATAAATGAAAAGTAATATGTTTTGAGTTGCTCGGTAAAAGCACCTCGTGTTTTGTTCCTACCTGAAAAGCTTTTGTGATTTTGCTCTCTGAAAAAATAGAACCGGGTGAACCAAACCCTAACGAACGACCATCTTTAATAAGTAATACAATATCACAACAAGAAGATGCCATATTTAGGTCATGAAGAGAGGTTACAATGGTAATTTGTAGATCTTTAAGCAGTTTTATAGTCTCAAGCTGTTGGCGAATATCAAGATGATTGGTTGGTTCATCCAGAATAAGAATATTTGGCTCCTGAGCTAGGGCGCGAGCTACCATAACTCGCTGACGCTCACCTCCAGACAAAGTGCTAAGCTCTCTGTCTGCTAATTCGTCCAGATTCAATCGGGTCAGTGCAAAAGAAATAATTTCATTATCACGCTCTCCGTTTGCACTTCCGAACCACCTTCGATGAGGAGTTCTTCCAAGCCCAACTATTTCCTTCACAGTAAAAGAGAAGTCCGATGGATGCTCCTGTAAAACCGCTGCTACCTTGCAGGCTACTTTGCGTGCTGGCATTTCCCAAATATTAATTCCATCAACCTTTACAGTACCTGAAGTTGGCTTAAGATAGCGATATAGTAATCTGAGAAGTGTTGATTTTCCTGCTCCATTGGGACCGACAATACCAAGAATACGGCCAGGCAATAACTCGAAGCTAATCGGATGGAGAATAATTTTCCTATTTTTTGGTTCAGACCAAGAAACTTCTTCTAATGCAATACTAGCGGGAACATTCATTTAAGTTACTCACTTTTGAGTTTTGTAATTATTAAAGACTTACTATCTATTGGGGGTAGCCGTCCAACAATATTTGATCTAAATGACCCTGGCCTCTCTCTTCTATGAAGGAATCCATCAGGTTTAGATTTATAATTAGAAATTAAATCTTTTAAAGATTTAACATAATCAGAATTGTTAGGGTCTATATCACCGAACATATAAGTAAAGCCATTTAAAGATGTAAGAGACAATATACACGCCCGTTTACAATTACTCATACATTCCACGCCTCTTAGTTTAACAAGCTTTTTATTCCCTAACTCTTTATACACTTTACGAGCTAGGCGGGCTCCACCACCAACTCCATAAATCTCTTCGCGATTATCGCGGCAAGTCATACGAATGGATAAAAGGGGAACGTCGGTCATGGTTAGTTTAAATATTAGTTTATTTAATATGAGTGGGGAGATACTTGGGCAGGGATTATGAGGTCTGACTTGCCAACTTCAGCCATTTTCTTCGATACTAAAGAGTGTACAGGTAGAATATCAATGGCTATCTTTGTTACGTCAACAACTTCCCCTGTTTCTTTAGGTTTTTGACACAGTGTGACATAAGGAAGTTAGGTATGTGGCGGAGAGGAAAGCAGCAAAGCTAGGGTTCGCGTCACTTTATGAGTATTTTGAAGATAAAATTGCTAAGGAAGCAAAGGCATTAGAAGCGGATCAAGTCGGCAAAACTACACTAAAAAAAGCAATAAAAGCGAAAGCGTGAGCAAAAAAGCAGGCTGGTTCATGTAGCTGTTGCCGAGGAATAAATTTATCCGTTAAATCTCTCTATAAACCTAATTTCCTCCAGTTTTTATTGAAAAATTTATTTTGAAAGCTCGTCTAGTATTGGGCAGGAGGGCCTATCATCTCCATTACAACAATTAACTAAATGACTTAACTCTTCTCTGAGAGAATGGAACTCCTTGAGCTTTTCGTCGATAGAAGCGATTTTGGCTAGAGTAAGTTTTTTTACTTCTTTGCTAGATCTATTTTTATCCTGATATAAAGAAAGAAGCTCTCTACATTCTTCAATGCTGAAATTAAAGCGTCGCGCCTTTCCAATGAAGTTTAATTTTGCTACATCATCATTGGAGTAGCTTCTATAACCAGATTGAATGTTTCTTGCTGGTTCAACCATTTTTATATCCGCGTAATATCTGACTGTTTTAACAGATAGTCCCGATAATTTTGCTGCCTGACTAATATTCATAAATTAACTCTTTACATTCCAGTGACTGGAAACTTTATATTGAAAATAAAAAGAGGTCAAGGTGTCAGAACTAGCCCAAAAAATCGATATAAACTGGTATTGTAAGCATACCTGGAGACGGGCGTCTTATAATACAATGTGGTGCCTTCTAGGCTGTTCGATAGGAGATTTGGGAACGATAGCATATTTTCAGTTTATGGATATTGCATGGCCGGTTTTAGCAATTATGACGCTCGCTATTATTAATGGCTTGATCACATCCATTCTACTTGAAACGCTCATTCTTTTTCGACAAATGCCTTTCAAGGCGGCTTTTCAAACAGCAATAGGGATGTCCCTAATATCAATGATATCAATGGAGGCTGCCATGAACTTGACTGATTTAATTGCCACTGGAGGAGCAAAGTTGACGTGGTGGGTGATACCACTAATGCTAATAGTTGGTTTTTTAACGCCTCTTCCATATAACTACTGGCGACTTAAAGCTTTAGGAAAAGCATGTCATTAAAATGAGAAAAAAATGAGGGGTACGCATGTTTAGGAGAATCGTTGCTGTTTTTACATTAGTCATTTTCC
>CACAFI010000018.1 GCA_902531755.1 uncultured Alphaproteobacteria bacterium | reverse complement strand
AGTCGGGCACGGTAAGTTTTATTAAATGGATAGAAAAACAGGCCTACTCTAATGAATGGGTGTTTCAGGAGAACTTCAAAAGTAATATAGGGAAAAAAAAGTTTCTGTCGGAACTAACAAGAGAGAAGATTTTCGATTATATACATGAAGAAATACCTTACAATTTGGAAATTATGACTGACTATATTGAGCCAAGTAGTAAGAAATCCCTGAAGATTTATCAAACTGTTTGGCTAAACAAAAAGAGCTACAAGCCTATAATCTTAGGAAAAGAAGGCAAGTCGATAAGGATGATATCTGTACAAGCAAGACAGGACATGGAGAGGTTTCTAAAGAGTAAAGTACACCTTTTTATTAGACTGAAGATGAGAAATCAGGTTAAGAATTAAGTGGATTTAAAAGCGAAGATTATTGTTGACTCAATTCGTTGGAGTCTGGAGCGACAGGGAATTCCAGTTTATATTGAGCATAAAGGTGATAGCAATGCTGGTGCCATATTTATTGCACATGACAAAGGACAGGGACTATATGATGTCTATCATAGAGTCAACGATTATAATGAGGGAAAACGAATAAAATATCTAAATACATTCAATGAAGAAAGGCGTAATGAGTTTTTCAAAAAAACAAATTGATATAGACGCTGACTTATGGCTCATTGAAATCGTTTCAAAAGAAATTGATTTACATGATCTCTTTTTAAAGCAAGGTCTTTGAAAGTTGCGCTGGCAGGGAGAAGGGTTTCTTTTAGACGTAAGGAAGTATGGCGAGTCTTCGGCTTTAATAGATGTATTTACGGTGTCTTTGGGTCGAAGAGTTGGTTTGCTAAGAGGTGCATTCAACAAAAAGAATAGATCAGTTATCCAGCCTGGAAACCAACTTTTTTTAACTTGGAGTTCAAGAATTGAAGAGAGCATGGGTGCTTTTAAAGTCGAATTGATTAAATCTAGATACCATAAAATTAGTGAGCAGAGGGTTGGGTTGGAACTTTTCAACTTAGTTTGTGTTCTTTGTTCTACATTTCTACCTGAAAGAGTCAATTTCGATGAACTATATTATAAAACAATTATGTACATAGAGGGGGAACAAACCATACAAGAAAAACTGCAAAGATATGTGGAATGGGAGATACAACTATTAAAAAGTCTAGGTTTTGGTCTTGATTTAGGCAAGTGTATAGTCAGTGGCTCAAAAAAAGACTTAAAATTTGTATCTCCGAAAAGTGGTTGTGCTGTATCAAGCAAATCAGGTGTCGGGTGGGAAAAAAAATTGTTAATACTACCAAAGTTTTTAGGTGGTAACAGGGTCTCTGAAATTCCATCCAAATATGACTTAGAAAATGGCTTTAAACTCGCTGAATTCTTTATTAAAAAAAACCTCCAGCCGGTAAAGCGGTTTCAACTAGAATCATTTTTCAAGTCAAGAAACAGAGTTTTGTCGAACTTTTCAATTTAACCCAAGAGGCGCTTCGCGATCACCTGGGCTTGTATTTCTGCAGCGCCTTCAAAAATATTCAATATTCGTGCGTCGCACAATACACGGCTTATTGGGTATTCGAGGGCAAATCCGTTGCCTCCATGAATTTGCAAGGAATTATCAGCTGCTGTCCAAGCTATCCGAGCTGCTAGTAATTTTGCCATTCCTGCCTCTAAATCACACCTTTTCCCATTATCTTTGGCTCTTGCAGAAAAATAGGTGAGCTGCTTAGCAACCATTATTTCAACAGCCATATTTACTAACTTATCACGAACTCGTGGAAAATTAATTATCTTTTGGCCAAATTGAGTTCTCTCATCAGCGTACCTAAGACCTAAGTCAAAGGCATTTTTGGCTACACCAATTGCCCTCGCTGCTGTTTGAATACGAGCACTTTCAAATGTTTCCATCAGTTGGTTGAATCCTTTACCTTCCTCTTCTCCAAGTAAGTTCTTTTTATCTACCCTAAAATCATCAAAACTGATTTCGTACTCTTTCATACCTCTATAACCTAACACCTCGATCTCACCACCGTTTATACCCTGATCAGGAAAAGCATCCTTATCTTTTCCTGGCAATTTTGGTGCTAGAAACATTGATAACCCTTTGTAACCACCTTTGTTTCTGTCTGAACGCGCTAATAAAGTCATTAGGTTAGCCCTCGACGCATGCGTTATCCAAGTTTTGTTTCCCGTAACACTATATTCTTCTCCACTCAGAGTTGCACGAGTTTGCAGATTTCCCAGGTCAGAACCAATGTTGGGTTCGGTGAAAACCGCTGTGGGCATAATTTCACCAGAAGATATTTTTGGCAACCAATCCTCTTTCTGCTCTAAAGTACCCCCACAAAGGATCAACTCTGATGCGATATCGGTCCTAGTAGCAAGGCTTCCAACTCCAATGTACCCTCTTGACAGTTCTTCAGAAACCACACACATGGTAATTTTATTGAGTCCAGCACCTCCGAATTCTTCTGGAATGGTTAACCCAAACACTCCCAAGCTTGCTAATTCTTCAATTAAACCTAATGGTATAAGCTCGTTTTTCATGTGCCATTCATGGGCAAATGGTGCTATTTTGTCTGTAGAAAACTTATGAAATTCTTGTCTGATCATGTTTTGGTCATCATCTAGACCGTCGTTACCAATGAAAGGTGTGCTCTCATTTTTCACAATAAGTTTGATTAGTTCTGATCTGAGATGATCCGTATCTACTTCATCTTTAAAGAATAAAACCTCTTTGCAATTTAATTTCTGTAATGCCACTTTCTTGTAGTCAAGGTCAACGGGACGAATAATTTCGTTTTGGGACATCATTATGCCTCCAAAAAGCTGGTTCAAGTATTCGTTGAAGCTCAAAATTAATATTATTCGTTCCGTTTTGCTAAAGTTTTTTCTTTCAAAAAGTTGCTTTGCCCAAATGGACATTTGCTTCAGGGCTTCCACATATGTTGCAACCCATGCTAGTCCATGTAATTTGCTCTGGTACTTGTTATCATCTTTAGACCTGCTCATGATATCTTTAACTAATAACTTCAGATCGCTCAGGTACTCATCTAATTGTTGGATAACAATTAGCGACTTATTTATTATCTCTCGATCTTCTATCACAAAGTCACTCTTGCTTTCGTTATGAACTGGCGTAGATATATTCACTGCTATTTCTCCCTACCTACCACAAGTTATATGTTAGTTTTAGCCATAAATTCAAATTAAATTTATATAAAAATTTTGCCATTATCATCACTATTTGTAATTTCCGCTTTTTCCAGGCATAAGTGATTTCTCTCAACTATTCTTAATGCTGTTATAAAAAGAACCATAGAATCCAAAACATCATCGATCTTTATGTTTGAGTTATCTTCTAAATTCAAGCTCACCGATAAAGGATCTAAACCTGCTTTTTTTAAGAGATCTAATCTTTCAAAAATGCCTAATACTGACTTTTTTTTTGCCTTTAGAGTTGAATTTTTTAGCATTTTGAAAGTGCACTCAGGGTGTCCCTCATAAATTTTATAAGATAACTTGGGAAGCCCTTGCACCTCGCTAATTTTATCTTTAAGGTTCCACGATTGCTTTGATACACCCTTTCCTGCTATTTTTTTGCTTAACTTATTCGCTTCCTTATAGGTATTGCATCTAAGAACTCTCTTCAAAGGCGGGATGAATATTGACGATTGGAAATTTTTCCCCAGATATCTCTTTGCTAAAACATCACATTCTCTTAAATAGTTCTTTTTATTTAACTCGATTGGCATATCTATGACGACGACACTATCAGGGTAGTCGAACATAAGTTTATCTAGGGTTTTAGAAAATGTTATGGTAGATACAAACTTATTTTGCGAGCTCCCTATTGATGCAATCCAGCCAGATGAGGTGCCATCAACCCCAATAAGATCTATATCATTAGGCATTTTTTAAGCGGTTATAAATACTATCCACCTTTTCATTAATAGAAGAAAACTGATGGAAATTTTTTACAAACATTGATCTTAATTCAGTTGCTGCATTATCATATTTAGTCTCATCTCCCCAATTTGCCCTTGGGTTGAGTAAGTTTTTTGGTACTCCCTCTATTTCAACCGGAACAGCAAAGTTGAAAAACTGATCTGATCGTATCTGGAATTCTTCTTTATTGCTTAAGATAAACTTTAAAATCTTACGGGTTAACTCTATTGATATTCTTTTCCCTTCTCCATATCTTCCACCACTCCATCCTGTATTAAGTAGCCAACAGTTGGGCTCCGAGCTACTGATCTTATTCCACAAAAGTTGCCCGTACACTTCTGGTTTTTGAGGCATGAATGGTGCACCAAAACACGTTGAGAAAGTGGGAACAGGCTCCTTTATTCCTTCTTCAGTCCCTGCAACCTTAGACGTGAATCCAGAAAGAAAATAGAAAACTGCTTCAGCTGCGTCAAGTCTAGCAACAGGTGGCAACACGCCGAAAGCATCACATGTTAACAAAATTATATTTTTTGGAAGACCGCCGTTGCCAGATTTAGATGAATTTTTAATATAAGAAATCGGATAGGCACATCTCATATTTTCTGTAATAGAAGAGTCTGAAAATTTTAGAGATCGATCGGTTGGATCGTAATTCATGTTTTCAATTACAGTGGCAAATTTTTCAGTAGTTGAGAAAATTTGTGGTTCATCCTTATAACTTAAATTAATCGTTTTTGCGTAACAACCACCTTCAATATTGAATACACCGGTGTCACTCCATCCGTGCTCATCATCACCAATCAGAACTCTATCTGGGTCTGCCGAAAGAGTTGTCTTACCTGTTCCTGACAAACCAAAGAATAGCGCTACGTCATCTTGATTTGAAATGGCGTGGTTTGCAGAGCAATGCATTGGCATTGTAGATCTTTCAGGAAGTAAAAAGTTTAGAAGTGTAAAAACTGACTTTTTGTTCTCACCCGCGTACCCGGTGCCACAAATCAGAACAAGCTTTTTTTCAAAATTGATAGCGATAGTTGTGCTGGATACACAACCATGTCTATCAGGATCAGAAAAAAAGGAGGGATAATTTAAAATTTTGAAGTCAGGCTCAAAAATACTTAGTTTCTCCTCCGATGGAACTTTCAGTAAATGTCTAATAAATAAACTATGCCAAGCTAATTCTGTCGTAACTTCAATGTTGAAAAACTCACTTGTATTAATTGAAGCTTGTAGAGCTTGAGAGTAGCCTCTTTTACCTTTTTGATGCTCTAACATATCCTTATGAAGTGTGTCAAAATGATCAGTCGACATTGGTCTGTTATTTTCCCACCAGATCTTGCCCTCAGTGTTTTTTTCCTTCACTACGTGTTTGTCTTTAGGTGATCTTCCCGTCTTTTCTCCAGTAAATACTATTAGGGATCCACCCTTCCCTAACTTCCCTTCGCCATTCTTTATGGCCTCTTCAACCAACTCGATTTCATTTAAATTTTGGTATACTGTGCTAATCTTAAGATACTCCCGTTTTGTCTAATAGGATAAGCAAGATTCGTTTCCCGTTTGACTGTTACATTATGTTACAGTACTTTGATTAATCACAAATAAAGTAAAAAAACAATTAAAAATATATTGTAATAAATTAACGTAGTTTGTTTTTTAGCCTATCCATTAGTATAAAAAATAAAAGGTGACTATTGGTGGACACGCATGAGTTAATTTTAGTAATAGGGCAGTCAGGTGCCGGAAGGACTACTGTCATCCATATACTTGATGACCAAGGATTTGATACGCTCGATAATGTGCCTGTTCACCTAATACCCAGAGTAGCTTCTACAGATTTAGTAGACAAGCCATTAGCGATAGGGCTTGATATCAGGTCAAAGAGTTTTTCTCTCCAGAACTTAATGAAAGAGATAAATAACTGGAAGGCATTATCAAAATCTCGTGTGGTAATTTTATTTTTAGAGTGTAACTTAGAGATTCTGATAAAAAGATTTACTTTGTCCAGGAGACCTCATCCCGTTCCTGGTGAAAATAATCTTGAAATTTCAATAAAAAGGGAACTCAAACTAATTGCTCCCCTGAGAGAGAAAGCAGACTTTGTTTTAGATACCAGTAATACTAGCCCAAATGAACTGAGATTGAAATTAGGCTCTATTTTGCCACTCGCAAACAAAAGAAGTATACAAATAATGTTACAATCATTTTCTTTTAGAAGTGGATTTCCTACAGGGCTAGATATGGTTTTTGACTGCAGGTTTCTGAAGAACCCAAATTGGGTAAGCGGTTTGAAAGATTTAAATGGAACTGACGATGAGGTTAAAGGCTATCTTCATAAAGATAAAAGTTGGGCATCATTTAAAAAAAATATATTGCAGATGCTGTCTACAATCATACCAGCATTTGAAAGAGAGGGAAAATCATATCTATCTATTGGGTTTGGTTGTACTGGGGGTCAACATAGATCAGTGTTTGTTGCTGAACAACTATATAAGCATTTATCAGATAAAAAACAGGATGTGAGGATTTTACACACAATGCTGCAAAAGTGACCTTTACTTTTGATCGCTTATTATTGATGTGTACTTTTCCTTGATCAGATCTTCTTTTCTATTTCGGGAACTACTTTAAAGAGATCATCAACTAGTCCAAAATCAGCAACCTGAAATATGGGAGCTTCCTCATCCTTATTGATTGCGACAATTACTTTACTATCTTTCATTCCTGCCAAATGCTGTATCGCTCCAGATATTCCCACTGCGACATATAAATCAGGTGCAACTACCTTACCAGTCTGTCCCACCTGCCAATCATTAGGCGCAAATCCGGAGTCTACTGCCGCTCTGCTAGCACCCACAGCAGCTCCTAGTTTGTCAGCAAGACCCTCAATTATTTCAAAATTTTCTTTGCTTCCGACACCTCTTCCTCCAGACACAACTACTTTTGCTGAAGTTAATTCTGGTCTATCATTCGTTTGAATTTTATTTTCTATAAACGTAGTAAGTGAGTTCTTAGTGTTGCATTCTATTTTCTTCAGGTTTGCGCTACCAGTTAACGGTACAGCGTCAAAGTTGCTTGTTCTAACGGATATCAATTTCACTTTATCTATCGACTGCACTGTCTGTATTGCATTGCCTGCATAAACCGGGCGTTCAAAAGTATCTTCTGATATAACTTTAGATACATCTGATATAATCATTACATCCAACATGCCAGCTATCCTTGGAAGAATATTTTTCCCAAAGGAACTTGAAGGCGCAAATACATGAGAATATGATCTTATGGTATCCATCAAAGTCTCGCTATAACTCTCTGCTAGGCTCTGAGCAAAAAGGTCGTCCTCTAACACAAGCACGTTCTCTACGTTTTCCATTTTCGCTATTTTTTTTGATGCATCGCTACACTGGTTGGACGCACATAAAACTTCCACTTTACCCAATTTGGCCGCAGCTGACACAGTTTTACTAGTTTGATCTTCAGCGAGCTCACCGTCGTTAATTTCTGCCAAAACCAATATTTTCATAAATTTATCCTCCGACAGTCTCTTGAATTTTTTCAACTAGTTGATCAATGTTTTCTAATATCACGCCAGCTTCTCTACTGTCTGGCTCTTTTGTTTTGATAACTTTAAGCCTTTGTGTCATCTCGACCCCTAGATCAGCTGGACTAATTTCCTCTAGAGGCTTTCTCTTTGCCTTCATGATATTTGGAAGACTCGCATATCTAGGCTCATTTAGTCTAAGATCAACTGATACAACTGCTGGAACCTTCGCGTCTATTGTCTGAAGCCCACCATCAACCTCTCTAGTTACTCTAACTATATCTTTATTAACTTCAATTTCCGAAGCGAAAGTTGCTTGAGACCATTTAAGTTTTGCGGATAACATTTGGGCAGTGGCATTAAAATCGTTATCTATGGCCTGTTTGCCACATAAAATTAGTGATGGCCCTTCTTTTAGAGCAATCGCTGCAAGTATATTTGCTACTGTGAGAGGTTCAATATCATTATGAACATCGTCTGTGGCAACAACCAAGATGGCGCGGTCAGCTCCCATGGCTAATGCAGTTCTGAGCGTCTCTTGGTTCTGCTGAACACCTATTGAGACAGCTATGATTTCCTCTGCATTACCCTTCTCTTTAATTCTGATCGCTTCTTCTAGCGCTATCTCATCAAATGGATTCATTGACATTTTAACATTGGCTAAGTCTATACCACTACCGTCTGCTTTCACTCGTGCCTTTACGTTGTAGTCAAGCACTCTTTTTACAGGGACTAAAATTTTCATCTATTCTTTATCTCTTTAATTAATCTTAAATTCAAAATATGCACTAGTTAAACAGTTCATACAAGACGTTTTATTTGTTTTTTCCTGGCGACCAAAGCACCTCAGTTGAATTCTCCTGGTTTTCAACTCTGGACGCAACAAAGAGCCAATCCGATAGTCTGTTTAAGTACATTAGAGTATTTTCATTTATCTTTTCTTTGGATCTTAAACTTACAACAGCTCTCTCTGCACGACGGCAAATGGTTCTGGCCAGATGTAAAAAAGCAGCGGACTTACATCCACCAGGCAAAACGAAGCTATTTAAAGGTTCAAGTACATCGTTCATTTCATCTATTTCTGCTTCAAGTTTTTCTATTTGATTTGAAGATACTCTTAACTTTTTATCAGTCTGCTCAGACATCGGTACGCACAAATCAGCACCGAGATCAAATAGATCGTTTTGGATGTTTTTTAGCTTTCTTTTTAACTCTGATGCCGCATAAAGAGTAGTGACTCCGATACTAGAATTTAGCTCATCTACGCTACCATAAGCGCTGACCCTAAGACTATCCTTTAGTACCCTTTCTCCGTTGCCAAGTGCAGTGTCCCCACCGTCACCTGTCTTTGTGTAAATTTTATTTAATTTTATCAATCTACCCACCTCTTGAAAAATAAACGAAAAAAATGATTAATAATATTGCGATGGCTTGAAGAAGTATTCTCAAACGCATTATCTTATTTGCGTATTTTTTATTAAATTCTCCACCAAATGCAAACCCACCTAGACCGATCATTAGAACTATGACTACTAGTAGACAGGCTACCATTACGAATATGTGAGCATTTTCTAAAATCATTGTCTATCCTTATTAAACTATCCCCGGAGCATTAAACACTTAGTTTAATTTTTCTACATTTCTAATATTGAGTTTAATTATTATTCCAAGTAATTTAGCTCAAAACTGAAACATTATTAATAAAGTTATATGAATACTCAACAAATGGACCAAAAACAAGATATTACAACAGCATTAGAGACCAGATATCTTTTATATGCGTTATCTACAATTATGGATAGAGCTCTCCCTGATGCTAGAGATGGTCTTAAACCGGTGCATAGAAGAATACTTTTCGCGATGGATCAGCTTAAGCTGTATCCTCAATCAAATTTTAGAAAATGTTCTAAAATAGTAGGGGAGGTTATGGGTAATTATCATCCGCACGGAGATAAAGCTATATACGATTCGTTGGCGCGATTTGCTCAAGATTACAGTGTTAGATATCCACTTATTGAAGGTCAAGGGAATTTTGGAAATATTGATGGAGATAACCCTGCTGCTCAAAGATATACTGAGGCTAGGCTGTCAAAATACTCTATTGATCTTCTTGAAGGTCTTGATGAGGATTCTGTAGATTTTAAGGAAACATATGACAGTTCAAGTCATGAACCGAGTGTGCTTCCGGCAAGCTTCCCTCATCTCCTAGCAAACGGAGCCTCTGGGATCGCTGTGGGGATGGCCACCAGCATTCCTCCCCATAACATACTAGAGTTACTACAAGCTAGTATATTACTGGTTGATAAACCCAATTCTTCTATCGAACAATTATCAGAAATTGTAGTTGGGCCTGATTTTCCAACTGGTGGTATTATTCTCGATAGTAAGGAAGATGTCATTAAAGTTTATACCGAGGGTAAGGGAAGTTTCAGATTGCGCTCCAAACATCACTATGAGGATCTAAAGCACGGTAACTGGCAGTTAGTGATAGATGAAATACCCTATCAAGTTCAAAAGGGAAAACTCATTGAAAAAATTGCTGATTTGATTTCTGGAAAGAAATTATCTTTAGTGCAAAACGTGAGAGATGAGAGCGCAGAAGAGATAAGAATTGTTATAGAGCCAAAATCTCGAAACGTACAAAAAGAAAATCTCTTAACTTCCCTTTATCAATTTACTGATTTAGAAACAAAGATTTCTGTAAATCTTAACGTCCTGATTGATGGCATCTCTCCGAAAGTTAGTAATCTGAGAGAGTTACTTAAGACTTTTTTAGATCATCGCAGAGAGATATTAATAAGAAAATCGACTCATCGCCTTAAGAATATCGATAAGCGTTTAGAGATTATAGAGGGCTTGCTACAGGCTTATGTCAATCTCGATCGCATCATTAGTATAATAAGAGAGGAGGATGATCCTAAAACGGCAATTATTGAAGAATTTGGTCTAAGTGAATTACAGGTTGAAGCAATCTTGAACCTTAGATTAAGAGCACTGAGAAGGTTAGACGAAGAACTTCTATTAAAGGAACAGCAGGAATTAATGGAGGAACGACAGACTTTGGAAGATTTACTCGAAGATCAAAAGCTTCAATGGAAAAGTATAAAAAAGGAATTAATGCTATTAAAGAAAAAATTTGCGGATTATAAACTAAGTGGACGTCAGACATTGTTAGAGCCTGAGGAGGAGGGTTACCGGGAGTCTTTTAACGACAACACTATAGACGACTTTCCGGTGACAGTAGTGTTATCCGAAAATGGGTGGATAAGGTCTTACAAAGGGCATAGCCTCGATACCAATTCATTTAAGTTTAGAGATGGCGATGGGATCAAATTTGTCACCCAATTATCTAGAAACCAACAATTATTGTTTATAACTTCAGAGGGGAGGTCATTCAGTTTATCTCTTGATCAACTAAAAAAAGACAAAGGATACGGAGAACCGCTGAATTTAATGATTGGAACAGGGAATGTCGCCTCTATAGTTAGCCTACTCCCTTACTATCACGAACGTAAAGGCTTAATATTTTCAAAAAAGGGTCTAGGGTTCACAGTTGCTTTCCCCTCTCTGCTATCCTCTACAAAAACTGGAAAACAAATATTTGAGCTGAGCGAAGATGATGAAGTGGTTGGGTTGCAAGAAATCAAAGGTGATAACGTTATTGTTTTAAGCACTTCTTTCAAAATGCTGATATTCTCAATAAAAGAGTTGCCTATCTTAAAAAAGGGTAAAGGCGTGCGCTTGCAACGTTATAAAGAAGAAACTCTTTTGGATATCATGATTTTTTCTCAAAATGAAAAAAATGACTTAATTATAAAAAAATTGTTTTCCAAAAATGAGGATATTAGACACTGGATAGGTAAGAGAGGTCATGTAGGAAAGTTGATGCCAAAGAAACATTTAAGGAAGAAAATGACTAAGTTTGAAGATCTTCTATAATTTTATTAAGCAAACCATTTACCAGTTTATGTTCCTGTCCTGTCGGATAAAATGTTCCTGTTATTAAAACGTACTCAGAAATAATTACTTTTTTGGGAGTTTTCTTATTGAGTGACTCGGCGCTTGCGGCTCTCAGTATTGCTCTTAGCGTAGTATCAATTGTTTTTAAATTCCACAGATTGTTAAAAGCCATATTGATTTTGGTATCTATATTTATTTGATTTTTAGCGGCCTGTTCTATGATCCTTTGAGACAATAAATAATTTGGAACCAAAATTTCTGCACCTTTTATTTGTTGCATATAAAATGTTTCTTTAAGTTCTTTTTTTATGGTGCTGTAACTCTTGCCATTAGCTTCCATTTGGAATAGTGCTTGGATAGCAAATAGTCTTGAGATTGTATTTTTTTTATAATCATAAGATTTAGGAAAGGTCACGATTTTAATGACCTCTTCCTTTTATTTTAATAATACTTAACAAAGCGTTGCAAGCCTCCCCGCCCTTATCAAAAATTTTAGGATCTGCTCTCTTTTCAGCCTGTAACATATTTTCTACTGTTAAAATGGCATTCCCTATACAGATTTTTTCAAGACCAAGATTAGTTAGCCCTCTAGAGCTTTCTGTGCTCACTATTTCATAGTGTGTGGTCTCACCCCTTATTACGCATCCGATCGCAATAAAACCATCAAACTCATTTTCCATCAATTTTATTGCAGTTGGTATTTCCAGGGCACCGGATACCTCAACTATCTCAACTTCAGCTTTTATGCTTTTGAGAACACTAAGCGCTCCACGGATCAGATTGTCCGTAATTTTTTTGTAATAGGGAGCTGAAACAAGACAAATTTTAATTTTTTCCCTAAAGTGTGAGAAGTCGTTCTCGCGTGAATTTCCTGGTTTCACCTAAAAACCCTCCGTCATGTCAATTTGCAAGCCATATCCCTCCAATCCAATTACCTTTGGGAGTTTTGAGTTCGATAGAAGCCTTATTCTTTTTACACCCAGCAAGGATAAAATTTGAGCTCCAATGCCATATTCTTTAAGTGTGTTAGAAGTACCTTTTTCACTACTACTGTCACCTGCACTTAGAACTACTAATATACCATTTTTATTTGCAATTATTTTTTGCATGGCTCTTCCTATCTCATTGTATCTAGTCGGAACCAAACCCAGCAAATCTTTGTAGATATTTAATTTATGCATCCTAACCATTGCTGGTATTTTAGTGCTTACCTTTCCCAGCTTAAGGACTATATGCTCTGAGTTTTCTATTTCATCTCTAAACTTAATTACTTGCCACTTTCCACCTATATTTGAATTTAAAACTGAGCTTTCAACTTTCTTTATAAGATTGTCATGCTTCCTTCTATAAGCTATTAGATCTGAAATTGTTCCGATTTTTAGCTTATGTGTATACGCAAATTTCTTTAAATCTTTAAGCCTGGCCATGCTGCCATCATCATTCATAATTTCACAGATAACTCCGGAAGCATTTAATCCAGCAAGCCTAGATATATCTACAGCTGCCTCGGTATGTCCTGCTCTGATAAGGACACCGCCATTCTTTGCTCTTAATGGAAAAACATGTCCAGGTGTTGCTATTTCTTCTGTTCTTACTTGGGGATTTATTGCTACCGATATTGTTTTTGCTCGGTCATGAGCTGATATCCCAGTTGTAACACCTTCCCTTGCCTCGATAGATACAGTAAAGGCCGTTTCATGCCTAGAGGAGTTTGTAGAAGCCATCAAAGGCAATTTCAGCTTGTCTATCTGTTCGGAGGGAAGTGCCAGACAAATAAGTCCTCTTCCATGTTTTGCCATGAAATTTACGGCATTTGGTGTCGCCATTTGTCCTGGTATTACTAGATCCCCTTCATTCTCTCTATCTTCATGATCAACTAAAATGAACATTTTCCCGTTTCTAGCATCCTCAATTATGGATTCTATGGAAGAAATTTCGACACCTTGCTCTTTCATAGTTTTTATTTCCTTGAACCCAATATCCGATCTACATATCTCGCTAGAATATCTATTTCAATATTTACTTTCTCTCCAATTCGCATTTTTTGCCAAGTAGTATTATCTTTGGTATGGGGAATAAAGTTAATATCAAAGGATGAAGCATAAACTTTATTGATTGTTAATGATGTTCCATTCAATGTAATGGAACCCTTTTCAGAAATAAACTTTGCTAAACTCGTATTAGTTTTAAATGTAACCTGAGTGCTTCCCTCGATCTCCAGAATTTTATGTATTGTGCCTGTACCATCTATATGTCCCGTTACAATATGCCCCCCTAACTCATCACCAAGTTTAAGGGACCTTTCCAGATTTACTTTCCTACCAGGCTTCCATCCAAAATTTTTATCACCAATAATTGTCTTTGACATAGTCTCGCTTGATATGTCTACTGAAAACCAATTCTTATTCTCTGTAATTCCACAGTCTGTCACTGTCAAACAAACCCCATCACAACATATAGATGCACCTAAATCCATTTCCGACACATTATAAGTACAAAAAATTTTGGCTTGTGTGTCTTTTATCTTTTCAATTTTGGCTATTTCGCCAACATCTGTAATAATTCCCGTAAACATATTTAATCCCTTCTAAGAATTAGCTATCCACTTCGCTTCTATATTATCTTTCCATTTCAGTAAGGATGTTAAAGTTAAATTTGGAAAATCTCCAAGTTGAGTGTCAATAGGCAGAAAATCATTGAAACAAGAGGTAGCTGAATCATTCATAATTTTATTCCCAGTAAACATTACAATTTCATCAAAAAAACCGGTCTTAAGAAAAGAGGTCCATACTTTTGCACCGCCCTCAACCAATAACCGATTTACTCCCACCCTAGAAACAATTTTCAGAATTTCTTGTAAGTTTAACGAATCTTGTACCATCTTAGCGTTCTCTATACTTACCCGAGTAAAAAAGTCACTTTCGTTTATGGTTTTTTCCTTTAGTTCCTTGCTGGTAATTATATGCACCTTGTCTTTACCCGCTTTTTCAAATATTGAAAGGCTTTGAAAGCCAGACAATTCGAGATTTGTGTCTAATATGAAAATTGGTTTGTTTTCTATTTCCTCAAATTGATCTCTCAAATTAAGGCGAGGATTATCAACAATTATGCTGTTTTTACCAATTAATATTCCATCACACTCTGATCTCAGAAGTTGGACCCTTTTCCTACATGTTGAGTTGGTTATCCACTTGCTCTCGCCGTTTTTTGTAGCAATTTTGCCATTCATAGTAGAGCCTATCTTCAGAGTAATATAAGGCAAACCAATTTTTTTTTGTTTCAAATAGCCTTTCAAAATATCAGAATTTTCATTTTTATAAATTTTAGCTTCAACACATTTGATCCCTGCTTCCTCCATTAGCAACTTTCCTTTGCCGTTTGTCCTATTATCAGGATCGGTTGCCAAATAAATAACTCGATTTGCTCCAAAGTTTACAATTTCTTTCGCACAAGATGGAGAAGTAGTTTCATGCGCGCATGGTTCTAGCGTAATGTAGACATTTATATTTTTTGTTTTTCTGTTTTTTTTAAAGAGATAGTGTTCTGAAGCTTGTTTAATAGCCATAACTTCTGCATGAGGTCTTCCTCCAATTTGGGTATTTCCTCTACCAATTATTATATCTTCATAAGTGATAATGCAGCCGACAGAAGGGTTTTTCCCAGTAAGACCTACATTTCGTCTAGCTAAGTTGACCGCTAATTTAAGGAACTTCTTATCATCTGTCGAAACTTCTGATGCGATCATCTAAACAGTCTTTTTTGGTTCAAGTTTGCTCGGGTGTAATTCTGACATGAACTCTTCAAAATCTCCAAGTTCCTGAAAATTTTTATATACGCTGGCAAATCTTACATAGGCTACGGTATCAATTCTAGAGAGAGTTTCCATCACTATCCTACCTATAGTCTCAGATTTTATATCTGTGTCACCTATACTTTCCAACCTCCTAACTACCCCGGTAATCATTTGCTCAATGCGTTCAGACTGGATTGGTCTTTTTTGAAGAGCTATTCTTATTGATCTTTCTAGTTTATCTCTATCAAATATCTCTCTTTGATTTTTCTTTTTAAGTACATAAAGGTCTCTTAGTTGGACTCTCTCATAGGTGGTAAAGCGACCAGCACAACTAGAACAGTGCCTTCTTCTTCTTATAGATATGTGGTCTTCGGAAGGTCTACTATCCTTAACCTGCGTATCGAGATCTCCACAAAATGGGCAGCGCAACTTATTCTCCGTTTGATATACCTAAATTCAGTATAACTATATCTTCAGTAAATATAATTTCCAACAAGTTATCACTATATTGTTCACTGGTCTAAAAAGGATCTTAACTTTCTGCTTCTACTTGGGTGTTTCAGTTTTCTTAGTGCCTTAGCTTCAATTTGTCTTATTCTTTCCCTTGTAACGCTGAATTGTTGCCCCACCTCTTCAAGCGTGTGATCTGTATTCACCCCAATGCCAAAACGCATTCTCAAAACTCGCTCTTCTCTTGGCGTCAAACTTGCTAATACACGTGTGGTGGTTTCTTTGAGGTTACCTTGGATTGCGTTTTCCAAAGGCAAAAGAGCATTTTTGTCCTCAATAAAGTCACCGAGTTGGCTATCCTCTTCGTCACCAATTGGTGTTTCCAAGCTAATTGGTTCTTTTGCAATTTTCATAACTTTTCTAACTTTGTCTAGTGGCATCTGTAATTTTGCAGCTAGTTCCTCTGGGGTTGGCTCTCTCCCTATTTCATGAAGCATTTGCCGGCCTGTTCTTACGAGTTTATTAATGGTTTCAATCATGTGAACAGGTATTCTGATTGTTCGAGCTTGATCTGCAATAGATCTGGTAATTGCTTGTCTAATCCACCAAGTAGCATATGTAGAAAATTTATAACCTCTTCTGTATTCAAATTTATCTACAGCTTTCATAAGCCCAATGTTGCCCTCTTGAATGAGATCAAGAAATTGTAGGCCTCTGTTAGTATATTTTTTCGCAATTGATATAACTAATCGCAAATTTGCCTCAACCATTTCTTTTTTTGCGCTTCTGGCTTCATTTTCTCCCTTTTTTACCTTTTGAACTATCTTCCTGAATTCAGATATATCAACGTTAATAAGCCGACCAATTTTTGTCATTTCTACCTTTAATTCTTCAATCTCCGAACTGTGGTTTTTTGCTAAAATATCCCAGCCTCTGGACTTAAGCTTAGCAACTCTGCCTAGCCAAGCTTCATCCAATTCAAATCCCTTATATTGTTGGATAAACTCTTTCCTATTAACCCTTGCCTTATCTGATATTTTTACAAAGGCGCTGTCTAAGTTAGTTATGGCTTTGTTAATTCCATATAGTTGATCAATAAGAGCTTCAATACGGTTATTATGAAAATTTAAAGAATTTAAAAAGGAAGCGATAGAGTTCTTTAATTCTTGATATTTAGATTCGTCTTTATCAGAAAATTTTTTACTCTTATCGAAAGTAGCTTTCATCCTTTTCTTTTCTAGATCTTTTAACTTGGCGTATTTCTTATCTATTTCTTCTAATATATTTAAAACATGTGGTGTTAATGAGTGTTCCATGGCAGCGAGAGATACGTTTATAGCGTCCTCTTCCTCTTCCTCTTCCTCATCATTCTTGCCCTCACCGCTCTCGGGAGCAGATTTATTTTCTTTGCTTTCTTCGAGCGTTAAAGCGGATTCTTCACCTTTATCGAGTTTTTTAATTTCCGCATCAAGATCATCAGTATCTCCAATTTCTGTGAAGGTGGTTTCAAGATCTATAACATCCCTTAAACTAATGGCTTCATTTAGTAATTCGTTCCGCCATATGGATATTGCTTGAAAAGTAAGGGGGCTTTCACAGAGGCCATTAATCATAAGATTACGCCCTGCTTCTATCCTTTTGGCAATAGCAATTTCACCCTCTCGAGAGAGAAGTTCAACGGAGCCCATCTCTCTCAAATACATTCTTACGGGATCATCTGTTTTATCTAAAGTTTCTGATTCTGTGTTAGTCGCAACAACTTCCTTCGAATTTGATGCTTCCTGAACTTCCTCTGAGTATTCACTCTCTTCATTTTCAGTTATGTTAATTCCCATACCAGAAAGATCTGTCATGAGGTCTTCAATCTGCTCTGAAGAGAGTTTCTCACTAATTACCAATTCTTCAAGTTGATCCTGAGTTATATATCCTTTTTGTTTAGCCTCAGAAATTATTTTCTTTAAATTTTTCTTAGAAGGCCCATCAGCTAAAACTTTCTCATTTTCCTGATCTTCATTATGTTGTGTTTCTTGTTTGTTCATTGATTTTTATCCATCATTTTTTTGGAAATGTTCCTTTTTACTTTTTCTTAAAAATATCAAGGCTTTCCTTATCAAACTCACGTTCTCTCAAAATAGATTCTTCGACAAGTTGTGATCCGCCTATTGCCTTTTGGTACTCACTCTGAATTTTTTCAAATGATTCGCCCAGTTTAAGCGAATCGGACTCTTGAGTTTTTATCTTAATTTTTAGATCTTTCAAGCTTTCAAGCCGATTTTTTGCTATATTTAATGTAGTTATCCTATTTAGCAGTAGGTTCCTAGACATTTCTACCTTGTTTTTATCGTTATAGATAAGGTGATTTTTCAATGGAGGGTTTTTTTGTATCGCTTGAGCAGAAATCGAATTAAAAATATCGGCTGAGTTGGGTAGTGATTCGTGTTGAATTTTCCAGAAAGATTTTTGAAAAAATGCATCGCTAAAATCTAAATCAGTTAATTGAGCTCTAAAGTCTTTAATAAGTATGGGGTTTTTAATTAAGCAAAACATTATTTCTGCTTCTAACTTTTCTATTTCAGTCTCAGAAGCTTGGATAGGGGATACAGTCTTTCTTTTGCCTTTAAATTTGTTTTTAGCAATGGGTGGTCCTTTGCTTTGGTTAATATTTATTCTACTTTGAAATTGAACTTTTCTTATTTTATTATCTACTTCGGCTAAAAACATTTTTTTTAAGTTAATGTCTTTTATTTTTTGCAACTTAGTCTTTAGCTCTACGTGTAGCTTTCTTAAGCGCTCTGGACTGTCTAACTTTCTTTTTGACCTCTCACTATTAAATATGAAGTCAGAAACAGTTTGCGAATTTTCTATTATATCTTTCAGCGCATCTTTGCCTTTCTGTTTTAAAAGATCATCTGGGTCATAGTTCGATGGCAAATTTGCGATCCTTAGAGTTTGATTGTAGGAAATCAACGGAAGTGCCAATTCAACCGCTCGTGAAGTGGCAAGCTTGCCTGCATCATCGCCATCGAGTAGTAAAATTGGTTCTTCACAAACATTCCAAATCAGTTGTAATTGCTCTTGTGTCAAAGAAGTTCCTAGCGGAGCAACCACATTGTTTATCGAATTATTAGCTAAAGAAATAACATCCATGTAACCCTCAACTATTACTAAAGGACTGTTTTTAGCTTTTTTTTGTGCTTTTTTCAGATTGAAAACAAGAGAACCTTTTTTGAACACTTTTGTCTCTGAGGAATTTATGTATTTGGCGCCATATGATGTATTTAGAGATCTACCTCCAAAGGCAACAACGCTATCATTCAAATTGGAAATAGGAAACATCACTCTATTTCTGAACCTATCAACTAATGGCTTATTTTCAGGTTTATATGCCAGCCCTGCGTTTTCGATGTATTGCTCTTTATATCCCTCTGATTTTAAGAATGTTAAAAGATCATCGTTCTTTGAGGGAGAGAGACCAAGTTTAAATTCCTTTATTGTGTTCAATGATAGACCACGATCCCTTAAATAATTTAAAGCCATAGAGCCTTTAGCGCTGAAAAGATACTTTGTAAAAAACTCACTTGCTGCTTCATTTATATTCAGCAGTTTTTGTTCTTCTGAAGACTCAGCCTTACTTTTCGCGTTGTCATCAATCTCTAAAGGAATTCCCGCTTTCTCACTAAGTGCCCTTACCGCATCGAAAAATGAAAACCCCTCCATTTCCTTCAAGAAGCTGAAAATGTTACCTTTTGCTTGACATCCAAAACAATAGTAAAATCCCTTAGTATCATCCACATGGAATGAAGCAGTTTTCTCTTGATGAAAAGGACAAGGCGCCCAAAAATCTTGTTTGGATAAATTACTTTTTTTTGGGTCCCAATTTACATGTCGAGACACGATGTCCGAAATTTTTACACTGGTTTTAATTTTTTCTAAAAAGGCTTGAGAGAAAGACATAATATTTTAAATTCGTGAATTGTGGTCACTTATTAATAAAGGCTTTTTTTTGTTTAATAGAGTATTGATTTAATAATATTCCATCCTTCAAGTCTATAGATAAGATCTCGAGATGGCCTTCACCTATTTTTACAACTAAAGTCAAAATGTTGTCCTCAATATCAATATTTTCAATTTTTCCATCTGGGACGATAATATCTCGAATAGGTAACTCAATAAGATTTCGCGGTGTGGTATTGAAGTTAGATATCTTTATGCCTAGAATAGTTATTACAAATAAAAAACCTAAAACCATTACTACCGAAAGTACAGTAACAAGCCATTTCAAGAAAACTAATGGCACATCCTGCTTTGAACTCTTTTTAATTTCTGGCATTTATCATGACTGAAAAATTTATTATTAGTTTGACTAAAAAATCTGAGAGAAAGCTTGACAAGCTAATCTTAGAGAATTGTCCACCTAATTTAAGTTTATCAAGAACAAAAATTCAAGATTTAATTAAGCAGAAGATGATTTTTGATCCTCAAAATCAAAATGCCTTGACCTTAAAAACTAAAACTGAAGACTTAGAGAAAATTATTCTCTACCTTGACAAATACCCACAAAAAAATCTTATCCCAGAGGACTTGGATGTCCCAATTATTTTTGAGGACAATTGTCTTGTAGTATTTAATAAGCCCGCGGATATGGTAGTGCACCCTGTTAAATCTGCTCAATGTGGTACGCTTGTTAATTTTTTAATTTACAAATATCAAGATACACTCCCGACTACTTACGATAAGTTTAGACCTGGGATAGTCCACAGGCTGGATAAAGATACTTCCGGTCTTATAATTGTCGCAAAAACAGAGTTTTGTGCAGATTCTTTAATTAGGCAATTTAAAAGTCACCAAGTCAAAAAAGTTTACATGGCTCTATGCATAGGAAATCCTCTGGAAAAATCTAAATAAGATTATAGGAAAGCCAGGCGTAAATGTGCTCGAAGATAACACGATAGAGGTCAAAACCTGCATTAGAAGAAATAAAATTAACAGGGAAATGATGGAAATTAGCACTCATGAGGGGAAACAAGCTATATCGCGTTTCAGTGTTCAAACTGTCTATGATTTGGGTAATTATCAAAAATTATCACTAGTTAGCTGTGAGATTGAAACGGGGAGAACTCATCAAATTCGAGTGCATGCTAAGCTTATTGGTTGCCCAATTTTTGGAGACAAATTGTATAAATTGAGAAGAAAAGAGGATACAAATGTGGAGAAAACCATTTTATCTTTGTGGGAGGGCATGAGATTAAGACAAATGCTTCATGCGCATGAGTTATCATTCGTACACCCCGAGAGCAGTGAAAGTTTATTTTTTTTGGGTGACTTGCCACTTGACTTTTCGATTCTCTTATCAAATCTGGAGAAATTTAAGACGAGCTGATAGAATGAGTAAGTTGGTATAAAAAATGCGTGATATACTTGAAAAGTAAAAAAATTTGACATATATATATGTCATTCGGTAATAAGTGGTGAACAATGGTAAACAAAAACACATCTTTAATAGTAAGCGGCTCGGGACTATCGAGATACCTAGAAGATATAAAAAAATTTCCAATGTTGAGTTTGGAAGAAGAATATAGCTTGGCAAAGGCTTGGGTAGAAGAAGGGTGTAGATCATCGGCCCACAAGCTTGTCACGTCTCATCTGCGACTAGCAGCGAAAATTGCTATGGGTTACAGAGGGTATGGTTTGCCGATTTCTGAAGTAGTAAGCGAGGCGAATGTCGGATTGATGCAAGCTGTTAAGAGATTTGACCCAGAAAAAGGTTTTAGGTTGGCAACATATGCGATCTGGTGGATAAAGGCTAATATCCAGGAATATATTTTGAAAAGTTGGAGCCTGGTGAAGATGGGGACAACCAGTTCACAAAAAAAGCTTTTTTTTAATTTAAAGAAACTAAAAAATAAAATTGGAGCGTTTGAAGACGGCGACCTGTTACCAGAAAATGTGGAAGAGATTGCTAGACAGTTAAATGTTCCTGGAGATGATGTGGTTGCCATGAATAGAAGAATGATTGGTGGTGATGTGTCTTTGAATGCAACAATAAAAAGCGATGGTGAAACTGAAGAAGAGTGGCAGTCCTTACTCGCCGACCAAGGTGAAGACCATGTTGAGAAATTTGTGCGTAGTGATGAAACTAGAGAAAGAAGAGCTATCTTGGTTAAATCGTTGACTGTTTTGAATGATAGGGAAAAAAGTATAATTTTAGATAGGAGGTTGAAAGAGCCTCCCCTCACGCTCGAACAACTAAGTGAGAAACATGGAATAAGTCGAGAGAGAGTTCGTCAGATTGAGAACAAAGCGATCGATAGATTGAAAGCCAAAATAGTAGAGTACTCTTAAATTAGGAATATTTGTCCCTGAAACCGCTTTGTTTATAAACTCCTATAACATCTAGTTTATTAGTAAAATATTTTAGTTCATCTAAAGCCCTACTTACAGAACTATCTTCAGGATGCCCTTGTATGTCAGCGAAGAATTGAGTTGCTTCAAATGAGCCTCCCAACATATAGCTTTCCAATTTTATCATATTAACATTATTGGTGGCAAACCCTCCCATTGCTTTATATAAAGCTGCTGGAATATTTCTCACTTGGAAAAGTATAGATGTGATCACTTTTTTTTGCTGCCTCATCAGAGTCTTAGGCCTTTTCTCCATTACTAAGAATCTAGTGGTGTTGTCTTGATTGTCCTGAACATTAGCTTGCAGTACCTTTAAGCCATAAATTTGAGCAGCTATTTTTGAGGCTAATGCACCCTTAAACTTATTATTTTCCTCTGATATCAATCGAGCTGCACCTGCAGTATCATACCCGGAAATGGTCTTAATCTTATTTATTTTAAGGAAATTTTTACATTGGCCTAAAAGAACTGGATGACTTGTCGCAGTAGTGATCGTTTTCAAGCTCGATGATTTAGTTCCTAACATGCAAATATCTACAGGCAAAAAATATTCTGCTGTTATAAAAAGCTTTGAAGCTGGTAGTAGAGAGTGAATATCAGCTACCCTCCCATAAGTTGAGTTGTCCACTGGTAAAATAGCTTTGTCAGCCTTGCCTTTTCTTACAGACTCAATTGCATCTTCAAAGGAATCGCAAGGTACAACTAATGGATCTTTGAAAAATTTAGTTGAAGCCTGATGAGAATATGAACCCAAAGCTCCTTGGAATGATATTTTTAGGATTTTTTTTTTCATAATTTCTCTCACATGCACATTTTGTCGCGATCTTTTTTTAAATCAGTTGTAGAATATTTTCCGATTTTTTATATAACATATAATATTATTTGAATTTAGGAATAAAAAACATGGATACCTTCGAGTGGACCAAGATAGGTGGAGCCCTTTGCGGAGCTCTTTTATTTTTTTTATTATTAAACTGGGGTACTGAAATAATCTATCATAGTGGTGATGATCACTATGGAGAGGAAAAGTTGGCCTACTATCTCGAGATTGAAGTTAGTGATGATTTGGAGGAAAAAAGTACCGAGGAAGCTGTTGATTTTAAAACATTACTTGCCAGTGCAGATATAGAAAAGGGTAAGAAGGTTTTTGGTAAATGTAAGTCTTGTCATAAGCTAGATGATGGAGCGAACGGAGTTGGTCCGCATCTTTATAAGGTTATAAATCGAGATATAGGTTCGATAGAAGGTTTTAAGTATTCAAAGGCACTGATGGGATTAGGCGGAGTATGGAGCATAGAAGAACTCAATAAATATCTTACCAAGCCATCTGAGTATGCTCCAGGAACTGCAATGAGTTTTGCTGGTCTGAAGAAAGATAAGGATCGAGCAGACTTGATTGAATATTTAAATACTTTATCTGAGTAAAAACATCTATTAATAATTGCATTTACAACGTAATATAATCATAACAAGAACAAAAGAAGAACAAAAATTTTTAGATGTTATATGGATCATATTAATTTTTCTGAAATTAAATACCTAGAGTTTTTACCAGGATTATTTCTCAAGAGAGGAAGTGTCCATCAGATAGCAGGACCATCAAGATTTATTTTTGCGCTTATAATTGCAAGAAATATAAAAAACTACATCACTTGGATAAGAGGAAAACAGTGCCCTGTTTCACTTTATCCTGACGGTCTTACATCTTGGGCGGACATAAGTAAACTCATTTTGGTAGATACAAGGACGAACCAAGAGTCTATGTGGGTAATGGAAGAATTTTTAAAATCAGGTGTAAGTGAACTTTTAGTATGTGAGATACATAACCCAATTAAATATGCAAGTCTAAGAAGAATAATTCTGTCTTTCAAAAATGTAGGAGAAGAAAAAGACTCAACTCTTCCGACGATATTGTTAGTTTCTTCTTTTCAAAGTAAAATAATAGGTGTTGAGAGCAGATGGTATATGAAGCCCAACCTTTTAATTGACTCATCTGCAAAAAAAAAGCGTTCTTTCTTAGAAGAACGGTGGGAGTTGACATGTAGTAAATCAAGATTGAGACTGTCATCATGGATAATCAAGGCTAGACAACAAGGCTACAATAGAAGAACTATTAACGTATATAAAGCTATTTGATAGGCTATTTGGTTGGTGTACCTAAAGCTCCACCACCAGGGGTTTTCACAACTAAAATATCACCTTTCTTTCCTTCTATCTGACCGGCATACTTCAATATCTCAACAGTACCGCTATTTCTCAAAAGACTGGTTGACCCTACTTTACCTGACCCTCCGCCTAATAGTCCTGGCGGGCCAATAGATCTGTGGCCAGACAGAACTGAAATTATCATTGGTTCCAAAAAAGAGATTTTACGAATTACACCGTCACCTCCATGGTATTGCCCAATACCTCCCGAGCCTCTACGTATCGAGAATTCTTCTAATATAACAGGATATCTAAACTCAAGGGTCTCCGGATCGGTTAGTCGACTGTTAGTCATGTGGCTGTGAACAGCAGACGTGCCTTCATAAAAACTGCCAGAAAAGTCTATCCCTGCGCCTGTGCCGCCACAAATTGTTTCATAATATTGAAATCTGTCATTACCCCAGGTAATATTATTCATTGTTGACTGAGATGCCGCTTGAAGACCGAAACCCATTAATAGGGCCGATGTGACAGCCTGACTAGTTTCGACATTACCTGCTATTACTGCGGCCGGATAATCTGGAGATAACATACTTCCTTTTGGAATTTTTATTTTAATGGGTTTCATAATTCCAGAGTTCATTGGAATATTGCCCCCGGTTAATATTCTAAATGCATATAATACAGCTGCTCTGGTTACAGGTAGGGGAGCATTATAATTGCTTTCCAACTGCATAGTGGTTCCATTAAAATCAACCTCTATCGAACTATTTTCTTCTTTAGGTGTTAGTTTGATATGAACTTTTCTCTCTGCACCTGATAAATCATTATCCATCTGGTAAGTAATCTCGGTACTTTTTATTGTCTTAATTGACTCCCTAACAGCATTTTCAGCATTCTGACAAACAAGTTCTTGAAACCTGAAAACTGTTCTGAGACCATATTTATCAACTATTTTTAGTAATTCTGTCTCTCCTTTTTTGCATGCTGCGATTTGAGCTTTCAAATCAGCAATATTGGTTAATGGAGATCTAGCTGGATATGATCCTGATAAAAGTTTTTCTTTAATATCCTTTTCTCTAAAAATGCCCTTATCTACAATTTTCCAGTTATCAATGTAAATACCTTCTTCATTAATATTTTTACTGTTACAGGGCATTGACCCTGGGGTAAGTCCACCAATGTCAGTATGATGCCCTCTAGCTGCAGTATAAAAAATTATTTCGGATTTTTCATAGTTCCAAATGGGATTAACTATAGTTATATCTGGGAGATGGGTTCCTCCGTTGTAGGGTGCATTTATAGCGAATATGTCACCAGGCGATAAAGTAGAATTATTTTTTATTATAGACTTTACTGTCGAGTCCATCGATCCTAAATGAACTGGCATGTGTGGCGCATTAGCAACTAACTCACCATTCTTATCAAAAATAGCACAAGAAAAATCTAGGCGCTCTTTAATAGTTATTGATTGTGCCGTCTTTTCTAAAACAAAACCCATTTGTTCAGCTATTGACATAAATAAATTATTAAACACTTCAATTTGTGCGGATTCTGTTTGTCTCTTTGGTTGAAAAACCTTCACTCTCTTAAGTTTGATTGCACCACTCGCTTGAAGAGTACTTTCCCAGCCTCTCTTGAGTAGAATTGAAGTCTGGGAACCAACGAGAATAGCAGGTCCAAAAAGTTTTGAGTTTTTACTTAAATTGTCTATTGGGAAAAATTGACAATCGTTCCACTCTCCATCGATATAAACCTTTTTGGTTAATATAGGATGTTTTTCACTAGAAGATTCTTCAAGGGCGTCCTTGTTTTTTATATTTACGTCACTGCCACCAATAGCTTCAACGAACACAGATTCAATAACTAACTTTTTT